>DAHWQF010000031.1 GCA_027334785.1 Acidimicrobiaceae bacterium | reverse complement strand
ACCCGAACCGATCTCGCCCGTGACGAGCGAGTTGCGCCCGCCGACCTCCAGGCTCCAAACCCGGGAGTCGAAGGTGCCCCAGTTGTAGACCTCGAGCCGGTGGAGCCGGCCGCCCGGGAGCCGCCCGGCTAGCTCCTCCTCGAGGTCAACGAGGCTGAAAAGGGCCATTACATTTCCTCCGTCGCGGACGCCGGGCCATCCTCATAAACGGTCGTAGCCACCTCACTGCCGTCATCGCTTATTTCACCGAGGTACTCGGCCAGGCGTCGGTCGAAATCGGCGAGCCACTGGCCGTCGACGTAGGCCTTCAAGATGCGCCTCACCTCGAACGCGTCGGGGGTGGCGCGCAGGCGCTGGAGGAAACCGAGCTCGACGACCTTGTTGATGTGGGCGTCCACCTGGTCGACGAGGCGCGCCTCATTGGCGGACTCGGCGAGGAAAAGGCGAAGCATTTCGGCTATCTGCTCGCGTTTCAGCACGAGCCGGGTCTCTCCGGTGGTGGCGTCGGACTCGGCCAGGCGCTTGCGGAGCAAGGCGAGAAGGACGCTGACCGGGAAGGAGAGGGGCCGGCGGGCGACCAGGCGAGGGAGGGCATTTGGCCCGTCATCGCGGGGCTGGCTGCGGAGGAAGGCGTAGCCTTCGGCCTCGTCCACCACGAGCTGGAGCCCGAGGACCCCTACGTAGTCGATGACCTGCGCGCGCAGGCGCTCGAGGGCCTCCCAGGCGCCCCCGCTGGCGTCGCGGTAGAGGGGGCCACGGCACAGGTTGACTACCACGGCCGAGAGCTCCGGTACCTCGGTGGGCGCGGGCGCGGCGAGGTCGCTCATGGTTGTTGCTCGCAACCTCGGTGGAACGTCACGGCCGGCAACTCCGCCACCCGGAGCACCTCTCCACCCTCGGCCTCCCACTCGGCCCGTTCACGGCGGCTCTCGTCCATGATCACCTCCAGGCCAGGGCCCGAGAGGGACATGTAGCCGACCAGCTCGGCCAACCCCTGCTGGAGCGGGCGTTGCTCCAGCACTTCGCGAAGGCCGAGGTCCTGGCGCTGGCGCAGCGAGGCGAGCACCTGGTTGAGCAGCTCCTCGCGGTCTACGTAGGCCTGCTCGAGCAGGCCCTCGGTGGCGAAGTCCTCCTCGGCGTCGCTGACAGAGGAGCTGTCGATGGCGGAGGCGACCGCGGGCCGGTGGAGCGGCCGCTCCATGGGGAGGACGAAGTCCACCCGGCTCGCTTCCAGTTCCATCGTGATGGAGGGCTCGCCCCCTGCCCGGGCCCGGAGCGCCCGTGCCTCGATTGAACGCAGGAGCTCGAAGACCCTCCGGTTTTCGAGCCAAGCCTGGTCGTCGAGGAACCGGCGCAGCTGTTCGGAGAGGAGCCGGACGGTCGCCTGGGTCCGCTCGCAGGCGTCCACCCAGTCGAAGTGGACCCGGGCCAGCCTCTCGTCGTAGTAAGGGGCCAGGTGCTCCACGTTGGCGAGGCCCTGGAGGAGGTCCGTCAGTTCGGCCTGGCGCTGGTGGGAGAGGAGGAAATCGTAAAAGGCCTGGAAGCTGCGGCCCTGGTCCGACTCGGCTACGGTGGCCCGGCTGCCCACCGCCTCTTCCAGGAGCTCGCCCTTTGGCCCCTCCCAGCCCGCGATGCGCTCCCGCAACTGGCGGTCGAGGCGGCGGAAGTTCTCCTCCACTTCGCGGAAGTCCGCCAGCAGCTCGCGGGCGGTCTTCACGAACTGCTGGTAGCGGTCCCGCTGGCTCACAGCGTCGAGGACGGCGACCTCGCCGCGCTCGGCCCGCCCGATCTCGTCGTCTAGCTCGGCCCGGCGCCGGCGCAGCTCAGCCAGGCGCAGCTCGGGGTCCTGCTCGGCCCCGAAGACCATCTGGCGCAGCAGCTCGAAGATGGTGTTGAGCCGAGACTCGGTCCCGACGAAGTCCCGGGGCCGGAGCTCCTTCACCCATAGCAGCGCCTTCTCCACGGCCGGCGCCAGGTCGTAGTAGGCCTCATCGGAGCCTGCTGGGTAGTACTTGCGCAACCAGGCATGGTCGTCCGAGCACCACTCGTCCAGGTACTCGGCGGCAGCGCGGGGGAAGGTGCCCTCGCCCAGGCGCTGGTTGAGGGCGAACAGCTCGTCGTCGAGCAGGCCGGCGAGCTCCCAGGCGGGGATGCCCGAGGCGTTGGGCTCGACGAAGGCCCGGTCGAGGAAGCTGAGCACGAGCTCGGCGTGGCGCGCCGCGAGCAGCCTCCAGGCCGGGTGAGACCGCAGGTACGCCAGCTCCTCGTACTGCACTTGGACAAGCCTATGAGAAGGGTGTGACCGTCACCGGGACCGTCGGGCCGGTGGCCCGCGACAGGCCCGGACGTGGGCCCTCGGGCTGGGTACTTCTGCCCGGAGGCGCGTCCCCCGGCCCGCTATGGGCCTGACTAGAGGCGGGCCGCCAAGGTGCGCACAGGGGCACGCGAGGCGGCAAGGCCGAGGGGCACTCCCACCCCAGCGCAGGCCACAAGGGCCACCACGAGAGCTGCCGAGCCGGCCGACCACAACGAGATAGAAGTCCCCGAAAGACCCCCAATAGCCGCGCTGGCCGCGTTCACGACTAAGTGGCTCAGGGGGACGCCGCCCACCCACGCAAGGAAGCCGGCCGGGAAGGTCATGGCCAAGGCTTGGACTACCCCCGTCCCGAGCGCCCGGCTCCTGCTGGCGCCGATCGCCCGCAAAAGGCCGTACGTCGACATTGTTTCTCCGGCGGTGGCCAGGCCTGCGTACAGCCCGGCAAGCGCGGCGAGGAAGACGAACGCTATGAACAGGTCCCGGGTTACCGAAACGACCGACCCCCCGAAGGGCAATGCCATGTTGTCTCGAGCGCTGCTCACGGCCCAGGCTCGCGAGTCGGCGGCTCGCAGCCCTCGGCCGACCGCCGGGCAGGTGGCAGCGGAGGAGCATTTTACGAACAGCCCGTTGGTGGTTATGTCAGGGGCGAGCCTCGTGGCCAAAGTCGGCAAGCCGAGCACGATGCTGCCGCGGTCGAACAAGTCCTGCACCACACCTGCTACATGAAGGGCCACCGTCCGGTCGCCCACCGTCATCGGGAGCACCCCCGCTGGGCTGACCAGGTGGGCCAGTTCCTGGCCTACTTCTACTTGGTACGGGCTCGTTATCGGCATTCCGTGCTCCAGGTGGGGGGCAAAAAACGCCGGGGACACGAGCAGGATCTGCCCGGTCGAGCCTTTCCCGGGTACCCGGCCGGCCCCGAAAAAGGCCGGTGAGACGGAGCCCACACCGGGCAGACGGCGAGCCTCGGCGATGGCGGGCGCGTCCTTGGCGCCGAGGGGCAGCTGCACCTCGTAACCAAACCGGAAGCCCCACACAGCCGGGTTGTGCCCAACTGCGCCCGCCACCGAGGAAAGGGAGCTCCCGAGCACGGCGATCAGGGAAGCCAAAAAGGTGACGGAAGCAACCGAGACGGCCCTGCGCTTGCGGCCGGCCAGCATGGCGAGGCCGACCCGGAGGGACGCGCCCCCTCGGTCTAGGCGGCCCGTGCGCCCGGCGGGAGGATCGGAGCTCGCCAAGCGCAACTGCTGGCAGATGGCCCGCTCCCCGATGTGCCGGGTGGCGAGCGCGGCGGTGCCAACAGTGACGGCGACCACCAGGGCCACCACCACCGCCGCAGTGAGGACCGGGTCGGCCAGGTAGGGGACTGCTCCGTAGAGCTGGGTCATGGGCCGGGCGACTGGCTTGGCGAACAGGGCGCCGACGGCTGTGCCGGCCACCCCTCCGAAAAAAGTGACGGGCGCCCATTCGATGGCCAAAAGCGACCGCACGGCCCCGGAAGTCCACCCGATCGCCCTCAGTTGGCCGATCCAGCGCTCCCGCCTGAGGACTTCTAGGTACACCATGGTCGCCACCAACAGCACCAAGGCCACGAGGGCGGCCACGGCAAAGACGGCCAAGAGGCCGACGATGAGGTCCGTGATGACGGCGAAGCGGCCGGGGACGCTGGCCAGGCGGGACCAGCTGCTGTCGGCCGGCAACGCACGGGCCAGGCGCGGGCCGGTTACGCCCGGGGGCGCGTGCGTCCACAGGCCGAAAACAACGACGGATGGCGCCGGGAGGGCGCCTACCTTGGCGACGCTAGGGTCGAGGACGACGTCGGCCACCGGGTTGATCGGGTACTCGCCGCGAGAAAGGTCGCCAAAAATGCCGGCGACTCTCACCTGGCGCGCCCCTGTGGCCGTGTGCATGGTCACCATGGACCCGGCGGACGCCCCCATGGCCCGAGCCGCGCCGAGCTCCAGCCAGGCGGCCGGGCCAGGTGCTGTCCTCGCCCCTTGGACGAGGTTGTCCCAGTGCGGCAGGCCTATACCCGAGCTCACGAAGAAGTCGGCTTCCAAGTTGTGCCCACGGTTGGAAAGCGTGCCTGGGATCTCGGGGACGGCTGGCCCCACCCGGCTGAAGTCGCCGGTGGCGGCCACCTCGCGTGCTGCCCGCCCGTAGTTGCTCGGCGCGACCTGGGCTAGGTACTCGGGCGCACCGATGGCACGTTCGAGAGTGGGGGCAGAGCTGCCGGCGGCACCTCGGGCCAGAAAGGCGGCGGTCAGCACGCCGGCGGCCACCATGGCCACGAGCCCCATCAAGAGCGCTTCGACCAGGCCGGTCCTCCAGCGGCCTGACAGCACGAGGGCGGCAGCCTGCTTACGCATGCTGTCAGCTCGCGCTCAAGCGACGAGATGCCCGTCGAGGAGCCGCAGGTGCTGGTCACCGGCTGCCGCGATCTCGGGGTCGTGGGTGACCACCACCACCGTGCAGCCTTCTGCCTGGGCGTCAGCGAGGAGCTCCATCACCTGGCGGCCCGTCGCCCGGTCCAGGTTGCCCGTAGGCTCGTCGGCCAAGAGCAGCCGTGGACGGTTCATGAGCGCCCGCGCCAGGGCGGCGCGTTGCCTCTGGCCTACTGAGAGCTGCGCCGGGAACAGTGTCGTTTGTGTCCCCAAGCCGACGCGCTCCAACAGTTCTTGCGCCCGGCCGCGAGCCGCGCGGCGGTCAGTGCGGGCGAGGAGGCCAGGGAGCACGACATTGTTGGCCACGCTC
This sequence comes from Acidimicrobiaceae bacterium, assembly GCA_027334785.1. Taxonomy (GTDB): domain Bacteria; phylum Actinomycetota; class Acidimicrobiia; order Acidimicrobiales; family Palsa-688; genus JAJZYO01. The sequence continues at coordinate 8,845 of DAHWQF010000031.1, read as the reverse complement.
AGTTCCCCGACGAGGGGGGCGTCTTGGAACAGGCAGCCCACCAGTCGGAGCCGGTACTCGGCTCTCGCGCGCTCGGGGGAAGCCGCAATGTCCCGTCCGTCCACAAGCAGGCGGCCGCCGGTCGGGTGGTCCAGGGCCGCGACGAGGTTGAGCAGGGTGCTCTTGCCGCTACCTGAGGGCCCGCTCACGGTCACGAAGGAGCCGGCGGCGAGTTGGGCGCATATGCCAAATACACCGGCTGCGGGGCCGGCCGAGGCTGGGTAGGTGCGGCTCACGTTGTCCATGACCACCCCGGCACCGCGGCGCGAGGCAACCGCGCACGTCTCTTCAGCAAGGTACGCCGAGAGTGCCACTAACGATTACCATCGGCACCGGCGGCCGCACCTGAGCACTGCGGGCACGACGGGCCGAGTGCAGCCGCCCTGGCCCACCCCACCGGCACCCTCAGTGCCCGTACGCTCGGGACCGGGCCCTCGTACCAAGTTCCGCGCATCACGCAATCGTACTCACGCCCCCCGTCTCGGGCTCGTCACGCCGCCCGGGCCCCCCTGTGCCAGTGCGCCGTATTTTGCGAGCCAGCTGGCTCCGGGGAGTCGCGAGGCAGTTGGCTCCGGGGAATACTGTAGAGCTACCTACAGTTGTAAGGCTGTAGTTATGTCTACGACTAGCAGCGACGAGGCGAGGACGATGAGGACCATGACGCCGGGCGAGGCCAGCCATCGTCGGCGGCGGCCTGCTGCGCCCCTCGAGTCGGCGCTCGGCTTTCGCATGGGCCGAGCGCACAGGTCGCTTCGTGAGGCTTGGGGGGAGAGGATCGCCGACCTGGGCCTGAGCCCTCCCCAGGCGGCGATGCTACGGGCCATCTGCGAGCAGCCCGGGTCAGGGCTCCGGGAGCTGGCGCGGCGGGTACGGACCGACCCCATGAACGCCAAGCGCCTCGCCGACCATCTCGGCCAGCACGGGCACAGGCACCTGCATCCCGAGGACCGCCGCCGCCCGCAGCAGCCGCCGCTCGGGCGGTGACAGCCGGTCGATCTGGGCCGCCAAGACGACCTCGATGGTGTCTGGCAAGGGTGCTTCTGCCCCGGTGCCGAGGTCGTTGGCCACTAGCTCCAAGAGGAACAACGGGTTGCCGCCGCTGCGGGCCGCCACGGCCTCTCCCCGGTGCGGGGCAAATGGTCGGGCCCCGCTAGCCGCCCGTAGCAACTGCGAGATGGCTTCGTCCCTGAGCGGGCCCAGCTCGAGCCGAGCAACTCCGGACGCCTCGTCAAAGCAAAGGCCGCCCGGTTGCTGGCACCTGCTCGTCACGAGGAGCCAGGGGAGCGACCCGAGAGAGCCAACGAGCCGGCGCAGCAGGTCCACGCTGGCGTCATCCATGTAATGAACGTCGTCGACGACCATGAGCGTGGGCGCGCTGAGGAGGGCCCGGAGCAGCTCGATGAACGTTTCTTCCAGGCGTGGCCGGCGGAAACGCTCGTCCAATGCGCTCGCTTCGAGCGTGGGCGGGACGTCGGCACCGATCACCCCGGCCAAGAGCGGCAGCCACGGCAAGAGGCCCGGTACCCGTTCGGCGACCACCTTGGCGAGCGCCGCCCCGGCCAACCCGGGGGCACTGTCAGCTTGGATGCCGAGGCACTGGCGACCGAGGACCCGTAGCGGGGCGTAGGGCACGCTCGACTGGTACTCGTCGCATACGACGGTGAAAAGGTCAAAATCGCTGGCCCGAGACAGGACCTCGTCGGTCAGGCGAGACTTGCCGATCCCCGGCGGGCCCTCCAGCTGGACACAAGTCCCCTGCCCGCGCCCAGCCGAGCGGAGCTTTTCCTCCAAGAAGGCGAGTTCTTTTTCTCGGCCGAGGAGCGGCCTGCTTGCGACCCCACCGGGAGCCGCTGCCCGAGCAGGCGATGCGCGTTCGGGCCTGTGCCTACCCGCGGAGGCTCGGCCCAAGCGGTGAGCGAGCACGGGCGCTGACTTGCCCTTGACCTGGAACGGCTCCAGCTCCTCGGAGCTGAAAAGTGTCCTGCTCCGGCGCAGGACAACGTCGCTCACGTAGATCTCCCCTGAACCGGCCTTGGCCATGAGGCGGGCGGCCAGGTTGACGGCGTCGCCCTTCACCGAGTACGTCCTCCGGTACGAGGGGCCAAAATTGCCGGCGAAGACCCGGCCATAGTTGGCGCCCGCCCGGAGCTTGAGCAGCCCGCCAAGGTCGACCACGTCGCGCACGACGGCCAAGAGCCGGCCGGCCTCGTCGCCAGAAGCGCTCGGCGCCCCGGCCACGAGCATGAGCTTGCCGCCGTCCTCGGCTATGTCGGTCTCCCAGAACGTGACCTCATGACGGGCGCAACTGTCCTGCGCTTGCCCCATCAGCTCCTGCAGGGCGGAGGCGACGTCGCCCGAGGCGCCCGCCGACACTAGCTCGTCGGTGCCACCGAACTCGACGAAGCCGACCGCCACTTGGCGGTGCTCGCTTTCGACCGGGCCCGCCAAGAGGTAGTCGCGGGTCCGCTCGGGCAAGTAGGCATAAGGTTGACCGGCCGGCCCATGGTCACGGGGCAAGACGTCGAACCGTTCTGGCCGTGGTGCGCCAGCGACCAAATAGCCAGTGCTTTTGGGCGGCCCGACCACGTCCGGGCCGAGCTGGGCAGCGGTGGCCGGGCTGACCACGATCTCCCCTGCCTCGGCCACCGCTTCCATGACGGCCGTAGCCGAGCTCGCCGGCCCGGTGACCACGAGCTCACGGTGGCGCTCGCCGAGCATGAAAAAGTGGAACGCGCCGCTGTGTATGCCAACCGATATCGCGAGCGTGCACGGGCCGACAGAGGTCCTGAGCCGCCCAATTTGCCCCATTTTCTTCTGCATCTTCCACGTCGCAGCGACGGAGCGCTCGGCATGGCCCGGCCCCGTGAACAACACCAGGACGGCATCGCCGCCCCACTTGACCAGTTCTCCCGAATACCTGTAGGCCAGGGCTAGCAGTTCAGCGAAAATCCCGTCCAGGAGGCCAGTGAGCTCCTCGGCGCCGGCCTTGCCCCGGGCGGCTAGCAGTTCGGTCAAACGCGTGAAGCCCGAGACGTCGATGTAAGCCAGGGTCCCCTCGATGACCCGCACGCGCTCGTTGGGGGCCGCTGGTGCCCAGCCGAGCGCCAGCCGCGATACGTAGGGTAGGAGCACCTCCTCGTCGTCAGCAGTCAGCATCTTGGTGCCAAGGCGGGTGGGAGGCGTCATCCCGGCTCAGGCGAGCACCCGGCGCCGGCGGTACCTGAAAAGTGCCGGAAACTCAGAGCGTGGTCTTCTTGCCACAACGACTTCCCCCAGGGGACAAAGGGTCCAAAGGTAGCGAGATTGTACAGCCTCGGGAGCTACGCGCTTAGGCTCACGGATGTCGGCGAGGCGGGAGGGCCGCCGGCCCCGCCCGCCGGCCCTACGCCGCCGGCCCCAACCCGCCGGCCCCAACCCGCCGGCCCCAACCCGCCGGCCTGGCAGAATGTCACGAATGCGGGTCCACATCCTGGGCGTCCGGGGCTCGACGCCGGCACCGGGGCCCGAGTTCGTGCGCTACGGAGGCCACACTTCCTGCCTCGCCCTGGCTCACGACGGTGAACCTCCGAGCCTGCTCATCGATGCCGGGACCGGTATCCGCCAAGTGAGCGCGCTCCTCGACGGGAGGCCGTTTGTGGGCACGGTGCTCCTGGGCCACCTGCACTGGGACCACACCCAAGGCCTCCCGTTTTTCCGGGCCGGGGACACGCCGGGGGCGGAGGTCGCCCTTTTTGCCCCCGCCCAGCCCGACGGGGACCTGGAGACCGTGCTCGCGCGGGCGATGTCGCCTCCTCACTTCCCGATAACGCCGGCCGAGCTGCGAGGCCATTGGACCTTCAGCGGCTTGGAGCCGGGCCAGGTCGAAATGGGGGGCTTCAGCGTGGTGGCCCGGGAGATCCCCCACAAAGGGGGGCGCACCTTCGGCTACCGCATCTCCGACGGCCGAGGGACCCTCGCTTACCTTTCGGACCACTGCCCGACTAACCTCGGCCCGGGGCCACACGGGCTGGGCGAACGGCACGAGGCGGCGCTCTGGCTCACGAAAGACTGCGACGCCGTGTTCCACGATGGCCAGTACACCGACGAGGAGCTCCCCGCTAAAGCTTATTTCGGCCATTCTTCCTGGGGTTACGCGCTCGGGCTGGCGGAAATGAGCGGTGCCAAGCACCTCGTCGTCTACCACCACGACCCCGACCGCTCCGATGACCAAATCGACCAGATCGCGGCCCGTTACGCCGGTGCCGGCGTGAGCTTCGAGCCTGCGGCTGAAGGCAGCATTTTGCACCTAGGTCCTTGCCGGTGACCTCATGCTCGGTCGTCACGGCTCGGCACGGTGGCCGTTGCCGAGCATGCCCCGGCCCACGAGGTCCCCATAGGGCCCGAAGTCTTCGGGCGTGAGGAGGCGCCCGAGCTTGCGCATTTCACGCTGCACAGCCTCCACGACGAGCTCCATGGTGATCGGGCTGCCGGCGTCTGCAGCGAGGAACCCGGCCGTGAGCGCGGCGTTGCGGATGGACCCGCCCGAGAGCTTAAAGAGCTGGGCGAGCAGGCCGAGGTCGAGGTCCTGGCAAGGCGCGCCGGCGGGGAGGCAGCGCTCCCAGATGCGGCGGCGCTCGGGTTCTTCTGGCAGGGGGAAATCGACGCTCACCGTCACCCGCCGCAAGAACGCCGGGTCGATGTTCGTGGCCAGGTTGGTCGCCATAACGACCAGGCCCTCGTAGCGCTCCAGGCGCTGGAGGAGGTAGGCGACCTCGATGTTGGCGTAGCGGTCATGGGCGTCTGATACTTCTGAGCGCTTGCCGAACAGGGCGTCAGCTTCGTCGAAAAAAAGGGCCACGTTGCTCGCTTCGGCCGCGGCGAACACGGCAGAGAGGTTTTTCTCTGTCTCGCCGACCCATTTCGAGACCAGTGCCGCCAGGTCGACCTTGTACAGGTCGAGCCCGAGCTCTCCCGCGATGATCTCAGCCGCAAGCGTCTTTCCGGTACCCGACGGCCCCGAAAAAAGCGCCACCACGCCCGTCGAGGGCAAGGACGGGAAGCCCCAGGCACCGAAAACCGTCCTGCGGTGGCGGCAGCGAGCGACCACCTCGCGCAGACCCTCGGTGCGCCCCGCGTCGAGCACGAGGTCTTCCCAGCGCCGAGACGGCCGGGTGCGAGGCGCAAAGGCGCTGATGTGGCCGGCGGCCAGGCGGCGGGTGGCCGCGGCCAGGTCGCCGCCCACGCCCGGGGCCGCCCGGCGCACGAGCTCCAGCTGCTCGGCAGAAAGCCCGAGACTGGGCTCCTCGAGGGCCTCCCGCTCCGCCAGGCCCGGGAAGGCTGCCTCCAGCTCTTCGGGTCTCGCCGGCGCCGGCGCAACCGGGACCTCTTGCCAGGGGACCAGCGGCAGGGAACCGAGGGGCAGCTCCTCCGGGCTAGCGAGCGCCCAAGTCAAGTGGCTTGCTCGGGAGACCCGCTCGGCGGCCTCATCTGGGAGTGGCCCGCTCAGCTCCAAGAGCACACCGCGCTGCTCCAGGGTGGCCTGGCGGACGAGGGCCTCCCAGGCGGCTCCGGAGCCTGGCAGCGGGGAGGAGAGGAGGTTTCCGAGCGCCTTCTCGGCGGCCTGGCGCCGGCGGGCTCGGTCACCCCCCGGGACAAGGACGAGCCTAGGTGCCCCCGCGGGCGCCTCGCCGCGGGCGCCGCCGGGGGGGCCGGCTGTCCCTGTCACGGCCGCTGTCACGGCCCCTGTCACGGCCGGCGCCTCGGGCCCGGCCGAGCCGGTGAGGCCGACCGCCTCCACACCTGCCGGCAGCTCCGGGTCCCGCGTGCGGTCGCCGGCCAGCCACCACATGACGGTGGCCGCAGGGGCGACGACGGCCGAGCAAAGCGGGCCGGGTTCGCCGGCGACGATGAGAGCGGCGCGCCGCAGGCCGCTGCCGGGCGAGGCGGCAAGGACCACGTCAGGGTGCTCGGGGAAGAGGAGCTCCAGGGTGAACAGCGTGAGGCGGCGCTGGCTCACGTCGTCGTTCAGGTATCCCACGAGGCGCTGGCGCCTCGGGTCCGCCTCCACGGCGCAAGCCAGCGCGAACACCTCCGCCTCGAGCGGGGTCAAGCGCGCAAAGCGGACAATCGCGCAAAACGTGTCATTTTCAGAAAGACCATGATGTAATTGTGCGCGCGCGGCCTCGACCGCGGGACGCGCCTGTTGGAATATCGCGTCGATGACAGCACGGTCTGGCGCGTTGAGGCCGGGTAGTTCTTGCAAAAGCCTGTTCAGGTCACCGTCGTCCACTTTCAAGCCGGCCAGCGGCTCGGGCCTGTGGTCCAGGGCCACCCGGGCCACGAGCGCGGCCCTTCGTAACAAGACATCGGCCAACCGCGACCAAGACGGCGGAATGTAGGGTTCGGCTCGTTTTACCTGAGGGCCTACAGGCACATGTCCAGTCAACCAGGAACCCGCGCTTTGACGCTCAGCAGCCGGCGCTAGCCTTGCCAACGATTTCGCTTTTGGGGCTGCATTGATACAGTTCATCGACGAAGCTATAGAGACTTTCCTCCGCCGGGCAGTACCGTTGCCAGAAACGGTGGCCGATGTTTCTTTCGCCGCGCCCGACCGCGCTTGGGGAGCCGGTGTAACCCGCCCCACTGTCAATGTGTTCCTCTGGGATATCCGCCGCAACCAAGCTTTGTCGAGCACCGGGCTCGGCCAGCAGTACACCGATGGCCACCAAGCCCTGCGCCGCCCGACAGACCCGGTCGTCGACCTGCGCTACCTCGTGACTGCGTGGGCCAGCGAGCACCGCGATGAGCACCAGCTGCTCGGAGCTGTGCTGCGCTGCGTCCTCGCCAATTCGGCCCTCAGAGGCAGCGACCTGCCGAGGGCGCTCGCCGAAACGCCGTTTGTCAAGCTGGCCCTGGCAAGCGAGGAAACCCGGGTGCCGGGGGAGTTCTGGTCGTCACTCGATGGACGGCTGAAGCCGGGCTTGCAGGTCGTGGTGACGTTGCCCGTGGGGGCGTTCGAATGGGTTCCGGCCGGTCCACCGGCCACGTCGGTCTCGGTGAGGGCCGAGCCTTTCGCCCATGGTGCGACCCCCGGTCCGAAACCGGAAAAGGCGGAAGGGGAAACCGAAATAGGCGACCTTCCTCGGCCCCGGAGGACCGGCATGCACCCGCTCCGCCGCTGGAGGAGGAGCGGCGCCCTGACCATGGAAGGGAGGCCTCCCGGCCCGGGCGAAAAAGGCCGAGCGGGCGGGTAGGTCGGGGTGCGCGCCAGCCTGGCCCAGACCGAACTCGCCGCCTCGCCCGGGCAACCCTTCGTCGTGGGCCTCGAGGTGGCCAACACCAAAGAGGTCATCGACGCCGTTTCGGTCGAGGTGAGCGGCGTGCCCGGCGCGCGGGTGAAGACCACGCCCTCGGAGCTGGCTCTCTTCCCGTCTACGAGCGGGAGCCAGAGCGTGGCTGTGGAACTGCCGAAGTGCTTCCCGGCCGGCCGCCACCAAGTGGTGCTCGAGGTGCGTTCGCTTGTCGACCCGCGCGACCGGGTCGTGCGCGAACTGGCCATAGACGTGGCCCCCGTGGCGGACGCCTCCTTGGTGGTCCACCCTCTCCAAAGGCGCGGCCACCGCAAGGCCCGTTTCACCGTGATCTGCCGCAACGAAGGCAACGTCGAGGTCGAGATCACCCTCCACGCCACCGACCCCGAGCGAGCGCTCCGGCTCACGTGCCAGCCGCCGAGGCTGGTCGTCGAGGCGGGCGGCGGGGCCGAGGCCGCCCTCTACGTCCGAGCGCCCAGGCAGATCTTCGGCGCAGAGCGCGCCCGGACCATAAACCTCTCTGGCCGCGTGGCCGCGCCCGGGACCGCCGGCCCCCAGGCGCCCACCCTCGAGGCGCCCACCCTCGAGGCGCCCACCCTCGAGGCGCCCACCCTCGAGGCGCACGCCACCTACGTGCAGCACCCAAGGGTGCCCCGGGGTGTGGCCACGGCCGCCATCCTGGCCGCCATCGTGGCGCTCTGGGCGGCCATCTTCTCGCTCGGTCTTCGGGCGGTCCTAGCCGAACAGCCGCTGGCCAAGTCGGCACCGCTGTCGTTCTTCGCCCCCGCGAGCGCGGGGCAGCCCGCCCCCAAGGCCACAGCCGTCACGCCAGCCGGCTTCGCAGCTAAAGACTTTGCCCCCCTCGGGGCCGCCGGGTCGATACGAGGGAAGGTGACTTCACCGGGCCAGCCTGGTGGCGTCGGGGGTGTGGTCGTGAAGGCCGTGGAGCTTGGCCCCGGAGGCGGCCCGCCCCCGTCAGCGGCCACGCAGTCCGACGGCACCTACTTGATAGCCGGGCTTTTCCCGGGGAAGTACAAGATCTCCTTCAGCGCCCCAGGTTTCCCGACCGTGTGGTACGGCGGCGCCTCCACCAGACGCACCGCGCGCGCGCTCGAGGTGGGGGCAGGGAGCACGGTCAACAGGGTCAACGCAACCATGCGTGGGCTACCTGCGAGCATCGGGGGCCATGTCTTGACCGGGGAAGCGCACTCGCTGGCGGTGCGGGTGACCCTGGCGGAGAGCCCGGCCGGCACGGCCAGTCAGCCGGGGAGCGGCCAGGTTCATAGCGCCAGGAAGGCGCAGGCAACCATCACCGCGCCGGCCGGCGCCGGTACCTTCAGCTTTTCGCACCTCGCTTCCCCAGCCGCCTACACGCTCAGTTTCCGGGCACCCGGCTTCCTGCCGGCGAGCGAACGGCTCTACGTGGGCGGGGGCCAGGCGGTGATGGCCAACACCGTGCAGCTCCAAGCCAAGCCAGGCGAGATCGCCGGCCAGGTGACCGGCGGCGGCCGGCGTCT
>DAHWQF010000319.1 GCA_027334785.1 Acidimicrobiaceae bacterium | reverse complement strand
AGCCAGGCTCCGCACGTAGGTGCCCGAGGAACACTCCACATCGATGCCGAGGACGGGCCCGTTGCCGCCGGCGCCGGCCAACTCGACGTCGAAGCGGGCCACGGTGACGGGCCGAGGTGCCCGCTCCACCTCCACGCCGGCCCGCGCCAGCTCGTGGAGGCGCCGGCCCCCCACCTTCAGGGCCGAGACCATCGGGGGTACCTGGGTTATTTCGCCCGTGAGCCGGCCCGCTGCAGCGCGAGCCGCTTCCAGGGTCACACCACGCATGTCCCATGAGTCTGTGACCTCGCCCGAGGCGTCGAGGGTCGTCGTGGCGACGCCCAGCACGACTTCGGCCGTGTACCTCTTCCGCAGCCCGGTGAGCCACCTGAGCAACCTCGTTACCTGCCCGAGCCCGACCAGCAACACGCCGGTGGCGTCGGGGTCAAGGGTGCCGGCGTGGCCGACCTTGCGCTGGCCGAAGACCTGCCGGCACCGGTCCACCACGTCGTGACTGGTGCACCCGGCTGGCTTGTCGACCACCAGGAGGCCGTCGGTCCGCGATGCCACTGCTAATCAGCTCCTATCCGCTAAAGGCTGCGCGCAGGCCCGCTGGAGCCAGACCAGTTGCACCCCTCGGCGACCTCGCCCGGTTGCACCGCCTCACCCGGCTGGCCGGCGGAGGCACCGGGCTTGTCGAGGGCGGAGGCACCGGGCGGGCCAGCGGAGGCACCGGGCGGGCCGGCGGAGGCACCGGGCTCGTCGAGGGCAACCCCTGGCACCACGCCGGCGGCGGCGCTGCCCTTCAATGCGCGCAGGACCTTCTCGACCCGCTCCCCGTACTCAATGGCGGGGTCGGCCCCAAAGGACAGCTGCGGCGTGCGCTTCATGCGAACCTGACGGGCAATGGCCGCCTGAAGGCGCACCCGGGCTTCCCCGAGGGCCTCGGCCGCCGGCGCCGAGAGCGAGTCGAGCAACACGGTGGCGTGGCGCAGGTCGGGGTCGCATTCGACTGCCGTCACGGTGACGAGTTCAAGGCGCTCGTCGGTGCCCGCCTCCGCCTCGATGGCGTCGGCCAGAACTTCGCGCAAGACCTCGTTGACCCTCGCCATGCGCGGGTACCTGGAACGTGAGTACCGGGGAAGATAGTGCCGCGTCACGGGCCCAACCACTGGCGTTCACAGGAGAGAACCTCCACCTCGGTAAAGGACCAAACGAAGCGCTCCACCGAGTCAAGAACTTCATCGACATGGTGCGCCGTCGAAGCCACCGCGGCAAAGGCCAGCTCGCACGACTGCCAGAGGTCCTGCTTGCCTACCTCGGCCGCCGCCACCCCGAAGCGGTGGCGGCTCCCATCGACGATCGGCCTGATGACGGCCCGCTTCTCTTTGAGCGAACGGACCTCGGGTAAGTGCAGCTCCACGGAGAGCGCGGCGGCGTGCAAGTGGCCTCAGCTACTCAGCAAGAACAACTTGCCAGCTCGACGAGCGGGAGCCACGCACGCCCATCTCGGTAAGGCTGGCAGCTGGGCTCGGATGTGAGAAGGAGAAGGCAGGCATGCGCCACTCCCATCTGTCTGTGGGGCAAGGAGCCCCTAAGTACGGGGGATCTCCCGCTCGTCGAAGGTCTCGATGACATCACCCTCGCGCAGGTCCTGGTTGTTGGACAGGCCGACACCGCACTCGAAACCTTCGTGGACCTCGCGTACGTCCTCCTTGAACCTCCTGAGCGACGTGATCGTCCCCTTCCAGATGATGACCCCGTCACGCAGGAACCGGACCTTGGAACCTCGGGTGATCACTCCGCTGCGGACATAGCAGCCCGCCACTGCCCCGACCCGCGGGATCCTGAAGATCTCCCGGACCTCGGCTTCCCCGGTCACAATCTCCTCGTACTCGGGCGCCAGCATGCCGACCATGGCGGCCTGGATGTCTTCAATCAACTTGTAGATGATCTCGTAGGTCCTGATCTCGACGCCCTGGGCCGCGGCCATGGCTCGCGCCTCGCGCCCAGGTCGGACATTGAACCCGATGATCGTGGCGTTGGACGCTGCCGCCAGTGCCACATCGTTTTCGGTTATCCCGCCGACGGCGCGGTGGATGAAGGCCAGCTTCACCTCGTCGCGTTCCAGCTTGCGAAGGCTCTCGGTCACGGCCTCCAAAGAACCCTGCACGTCTGCCTTCACCACGAGGTTGAGCGTCGCCGTTTCGCCGCGCTGGATCTGCTCGAAGATGTCCTCGAGCTTGGCCCCACCGCTCGTGGCGGCCGAGCTCCGGCGTAGGTCGGCGCTACGGAACCGCTGCTCGCGCTGCTCTGCCACGTCGCGGGCGGTGCGCGCATTGGCGACGGCGCGCAGCTCGTCGCCGGCCGCCGGCACCGTATCGAACCCGAGCACCTGGGCCGGGAAGGCGGGAGGAGCTTCTTTTATGTTGTCGCCCTTGTCATCGATCAGCGCCTTCACCCGGCCCCAGGCGGCGCCGGCCACTACGTTGTCGCCGACCCGGAGGGTCCCGTTTTGGACGATGACGGTCGCCACCGGCCCCTTGCCCGGGTCCAGGTTGGCCTCGAGGACCACCCCGCGCGCCCTAGCTTCGGGATTGGCCCGCAGTTCCTCCACTTCGGCCACGACCATCAGCTGCTCGAGCAGCTCGTCGATGGCCAAGTTTTGGAGCGCGGAGACCTCGACCATGATCGTGTCGCCGCCCCAGCGCTCGGGCACGAGGCCGAGCTCGGAGAGCTGTTGCATCACGTGGTTGGGGTCTGCGTCCGGCCGGTCGATCTTGTTGAGCGCCACGACGATGGGGACCCCGGCGGCCTTGGCGTGGTTCACGGCCTCGACCGTCTGGGGCATGACCCCGTCGTCTGCCGCGACCACGAGCACAACGATGTCGGTTACCTCGGCACCACGGGCGCGCATGGCCGTGAAGGCTTCGTGCCCCGGGGTGTCGATGAAGGTGACCACGGCCCCGCTCGCCGTCGTGACCTGGTAGGCACCGATGTGCTGGGTGATCCCACCGGTCTCGCCGGACACGACGTCTGACTCACGGATCCTGTCGAGCAGGCTCGTCTTGCCGTGGTCCACGTGGCCCATGACCGTCACTACCGGGGGCCTGGGCCGCAGGAGCCCCTCGCCCTCCTGCTCGTCCTCCTCCCCGAAATAGCGGGCCTGCAATTCGGCCTCGACCTGCTGGCCGGGGTCCACCAGGTGCACCTTGGCGCCGATCTCGGCGGCGAACAGTTCGATCATGTCGTCCGAGAGCGACTGCGTGGCCGTCACCATCTCTCCTTGAGAAAGGAGAAAGCGCACCACATCGGCCGCGCTCCGGTTGAGCCGCGGTCCGAGGTCCTGTGCTGTCGAGCCCTTTTCCACGATCACCTCGCCCTCGGGCACAGGCGCGTTGGAAGGGACATAGCTCGTTGGCGCCTGCGCCTGGAGCTCCTCGCGCATCGCCTTGCGGCTGCGTGTCCGCCTCGAACTCGGCCGCGGCCCCCTCCCACCTGGGCCGCCCCCTCCGCCCGGCCGCCCACGCTGGGGCCCTCCACCGGGGCCACCACGGTAGGGCCCGCCGCCTCCCGGCGCCGGCCGGTACGTGGCTTCAGGCCCCCGCCCGGTCAGTCCCGGGCGCGCTCCGTACATGCGGGGCCCGCCAGGGCGCGGCGGGCCGGCGCCCTGGCCCGGTCGCATACCCATGGACCCGCCGGCCCGGCTCCCCGGTGCCCCGGGACGTCCGCCAGCTCCTCCCGGCGCTCCGGGCCTCATGCCACCTTGTCCCGGGCCGCTCCGCCCGGCCGGAGGCCGCGCCCCCGCTGGACCTGACCTGCCGCGGTCGCCGAACTGGCCCCCACCGGACCCGAATGACGTCCCGGGACGACCATCCTGTTCCCCCGGACGGTGGCCATCGGCCCGCGCTGCGCCCGGCGGCAAGGGCCGGCGGAACCCCGGCGGAGGCGGGATCGGCTTGCCGGTGATAGGTGAAACGGCTCCCTTGGGTAGACGTGCCTGCCCGCCGCCGACCTGACGCGCACCAGCCGTTTGGCCGGGGCCGGCGTGTGCCGCCGCTCCAGGTGCTGCCGGCTTAGCTGCTGCTGCGCCAGCAGGTGCTGCCGGCTTAGCTGCTGCTGCGCCAGCAGGTGCTGCCGCCTTAGCTGGGGCGGGCTGCTGGCCCCCCGGCTGCACTGCACTGGGCGCGGCGGGACCGGGCCTGGCCGCAGTAGCCCGTGTTGCGCCACCCTGGCCGGCGCCCGGTTGGGCTGGCTTCACTCCTGGCGGGGCGGACGACGCCCCGGGCGCGCTGGGTACGGGCGGAGCGGCTGACGGCACGGAGGGCGCGGTCGGAGGCGCCACCACAGCAGCGTGCTCAGCCGATAGTGCGGTAGCGGGCGCGTGGTGAGCGGCAGCCGGCTGTAATGGTTCGCGGGCGGGAGGCAAGTTTGGCATCACCCCGGCAGGGGGGAGACCGGCGCCCGCAGGCGACGCGGCCCGAGCGGCGACGGCTTCACCCCGGTGCGGGGCGGGGGTCTCTTTCGGCTGGCCATTGGTAGCAGCGGCTGGGGCCTTGGCCTCCCCCGCGGCCGGCGCTGTGGCCCCGGCTCCATGCCGGGAGGAGGCGGCGCGCACCGGCTGGGCCACAGGCTGCTGGGCCGGCTCTGTTTGGGCCAGCACTGTTTGGGCCGGCTCTGTTTGGGCCGGCTCTGTTTGGGCCCGCTCTGTTTGGGCCGGCTCTGTTTGGGCCG
>DAHWQF010000318.1 GCA_027334785.1 Acidimicrobiaceae bacterium | reverse complement strand
GGAGGTAAGTGCCATGCCGAGCACGGCGCGAAGGACGTTGTTGTCGCCAAGGGCTGGCTCGGGGAAGGCCGGGTAGGCCGACAGAACTGCGTGGCCAACGTAAAAGTTGACAAAGGTCATGACGAGGCTGAGCAGGCCGACCACGACCGAGAGCACGGCCCCCTTGGCCGCCAGGACCCGTACGCGCCTTGGGGTCGCTAGGAACGTGGCTGCGATCATCCCGCTCGAGTACTCGTTGGTGACGACGAGGGCGCCGAGCACTTCGAAGGCCAGCCAGCCGAGGCCCCAACCAGCCTGGATTACACCGACAGGGTTGGTGATCGCTTGGGTCCCATGGTGAGGGCTGGCCACCGATGCCCAGGTGATGAGCGCGGATAGGCCGATCACGATCAGTGCCGTGACGCCCAAGGTCACCTTGGTCGATCGCAGGGTGCGCATTTTGGTCCACTCGGAGCGAAGGGTGTCAGCGATGGCGGGCACCTCACCGGCCGGGCGGGCGGCCGCTCTCACTTCACCGCCAAGGACGCGCGTCGGCGCGCTCATGCCGCTGCTCCAGGGCCCGCTAGCTGGAGCGATGGGTGCCGGGTCATGACGGCCTGCTCCAGCCCTGCCGTGCAGCGGGCCAACCCTGTGCTGTCGGCGTGGACGTACTCGCTGGTGCCCCATCGCCAGCCGGCGCTCCTGGCCAAGTACCTACCTGCCCTCCTGTCCCAGCCCCAGCGGGTGCTCCAGCGCCTGCCACCCCTGTCCCTGCGGCCGCCCCCCATCCCTGTGGCGCGGCCGGCTCCCCCTTCACGCCCTGGCCCTTCACGCCCTGGCCCTTCACGCCCTGGGCACGGAACTCGGAGTCCTCTTGCGTCAGCTCCATGAACGCCTCCTCGAGGGATGCTTCCACCCGGGCGAGCTCATGCACGGGGGCGCGGGCCGTGAAAGCGATGTCGCCGACGGCCTCGGGTTCGAGCCCCGAGACCAAAAGGGCGCCGTCGTCCCCGGGTTGCACGGTCCCGCCCGCAGCCTGCAGGCGGGGCACCAGGGCGCCAGCCAGAGGTGTCCGCAAGCGGACCCGTGAGCCGGAACTTGCCCTCACCAGTTCCTCGATGCTCGAGTCGGCGATGAGCTTGCCGCGGCCGATAACGATGACGTGGGTGGCAGTGAGAGCCATCTCGGACATGAGGTGGCTCGAGACCAAAACGGTGCGTCCCTCGGTGGCCAGTGCCTGCATGAGAGTCCTCACCCAGACAATGCCTTCGGGGTCCAAGCCGTTGACGGGCTCGTCTAGGAGCAGCACGGGCGGGTCGCCAAGGAGGGCGGCCGCGATCCCGAGTCGCTGGGCCATCCCGAGGGAAAAGGTGCCTGCCTTGCGCTTGCCCGCGTCCGCCAATCCGACGAGGCCTAGGACTTCGTCGACCCGCCGGCTCGGGATGCGGCTCGCCTGGGCCAGAGCTACGAGGTGGTCGCGGGCGCGGCGTCCGGGGTGGTAGGCCTTCGCTTCGAGGAGTGCGCCAACCTCGTGCGTGGGGGCGGGTATGTCGTGGTAGTTCGTCCCGTTTATCGTCACCGCTCCGGCATCGGGCCGCACAAGGCCCACCATGGCGCGCAAGGTCGTGGTCTTGCCGGCACCATTGGGCCCAAGGAACCCGGTCACGACCCCCGGCTGGACGTCGAAGGACAGGTCGTTGACCGCGGTTTTCGGGCCGAAGCGTTTGGTGAGGTGGTTGACCTGGATCACTCAAATACCCAGGCTACTGGCGAACTAGGTCGGGCCGGTAGGGGGAAACCCCCTACCGGCCCCTGATATTCTTCTGGCCTGAGAAATAGGGGTGGAGGGAAGCGGGGAGCTCGACCGATCCATCGGGCTGGCGGTAGGTTTCGACGAGCGCGGCCCACACCCTAGGCACGGCCAGAGCGGACCCGTTGAGCGTGTCACATATTTGCGCAGGGCCTCCCGCCTCGGGTTTGTAGCGGATCGAAGCCCGCCTGGCCTGGTAGTCGCTAAACCAGGAGACCGAGGAAGCCTCGAGCCACATGTCACATCCCGGGGCATAAACCTCTATATCAAACTGACGGGCCTGCGACTGGCCGAGATCGCCCGTGCAGATGTCGACAATTCGGTAGGGCAGGCCGAGCGCTTCTATGGACCCGGTCGCGCGCGACAGGAGCTCCTCGTGGAGGGCAGCGGCCTGCTCTCGCTGGCAAATGGCCAATATTTCCACTTTGTCAAACTCGTGCACCCTGAGCAGCCCGCGGGTATCCCGTCCCGCTGCCCCTGCCTCTCGGCGGTAACAGGGCGTGTACGCCATAACCTTTATCGGGAGCTCTTCTTCGGGGAGGATCTCCCCGGCGTGCATCGAGGTGAGAGGCACCTCGGCTGTCGGGACGGCCCAGAGGTCGTCACGCTCCACGTGGTAGGCGTCGTCGGCGAACTTGGGCAGCTGGCCCGAGGCTTCGAGTGCCGGGGACCGGACGAGCGACGGCGGCCTCACCTCGGTGAAGGCGTCCCGGTTGCGGTCAAGCGCGAGCTGGCAGAGAGCCCGGCACAAGGTGGCGCCACCGCCTTGGAAAAGGGGGAACATCGACCCCGAGAGCTTGGCGCCGCGCTGCAGGTCGAGGATGCCGAGCTCGGCGCCCACTTCCCAGTGGGGGACGCGCTGGTGGGGGCCGTAGCGGCCCGGCTCGTAGCCTACGGTACGCACGACGACGTTGTCTGCCGGCGAAGCACCGTCGGGGACCTCCGGGGCAGGAAGGTTCGGGAGGCGTAACAAGGCGTCGTGGAGCTGTGCCTGAAGGGTGCGCGCTCGTTCTTCGGCGCCGGCCAGGACTTCGCCCAGGCGCCTGCTCTCTTGGCGGGCGCGCTCGGCCTGTGCGGTGTCGCCGGCCCTCATCGCATCGCCCACCTGCCTGGAGAGGGCCTTCACCTGGGCTCGGAGCGCGTCAGCCTGGTTGGCCAACCGTCGGCTTTCGGCATCGAGGGCAGCGGCGTGATCAACCTCGTCTGCTGGCACCTGCTTGCGGGCGAGGGCTGCCTTGGTGGCCGCGAGGTCGGTCCGGAGCCGGCGCACGTCGATCACGTGTACGAAGCTAACAGCTTGACTGGGGGCCGCTCGAAGGCCGTGCCCCCGGGCGGCTCAGGGTGAGGAACATGGTCCGCGGGCCGAGCGGGTGGCCCAACCTGGGTTCGGCGCGCCTCGAGCGCCAGCTCTTCCGGGTGCAAATTCCCCAACTCGGTGCAAGCGGCGTCACCAGGCGACGGGCCGGCGCGCCGAGAAGACCGAGGTGCACCGGGAACAAAAGGCCGGTACGGTCAAGGGAAGTGGCTGGCCAAGTTAATGCGGTCGAAATCCGCTCGCTCACGGTGCGCTACGGGGACCTCGTGGCGGTCGACGGGTTGGACCTCGTGGCCGAGCCCGGGCAGGTGGTCGGCTTGCTTGGGCCGAACGGCGCCGGCAAGACGAGCACGGTCGAGGTGGCCGAGGGCTACCGCAAGCCGGCGGGAGGTTCGGTGCGCGTGCTCGGTTACGACCCGTTGTCCGAGCGGCGTGAGCTCACGCCCCTGATGGGCGTGATGTTGCAGGGGGGCGGCGTCTACCCGGGCATGGGGCCGTCCGAAGCCCTCCGCCTCTTCGCCGGCTACTACCGCAACCCCGAAGACCCCCGGCGGCTACTCGAGTTGGTGGGGCTCGGGCGCGCCGCCCGCACCCCTTGGCGGCGGCTTTCGGGTGGCGAGCGCCAGCGCCTCTCGCTGGCTCTCGCTCTGGTGGGTCGGCCCCGGGTGGCCTTCTTGGACGAGCCCACCTCGGGCGTGGACCCCGAGGGGCGCCAGGTGATCAGGGAGGTGGTCGCGGGGTTACGCACGGCGGGTGTGTGCGTCTTGCTCACCACCCACGAGCTCGAGGAGGTGGAACGCCTGGCCGACGTCCTCTATGTGATCGACCGGGGGCACCTCGTTGCGGCCGGGACGCTCGACGAACTGGCCGCCCAGGCCGGCCACCCAGTACTGCGCTGGCAGACGTCGCCGCACGTCGACACCTCTTCACTCGGGGCCCAACTCGGGGCAACAGTGCGCGAGGAGCGCCCTGGCGAGTACGTGGCCGACATCGCCGGCAGCCCTTCGGTGGTGGGGGCGCTGGCAGCGTGGTTGGGCGAGCGCGACCTACCTCTGGATGGCTTGCGAGCCGGCCGGGCGCCGCTCGAGGAGGTCTACCTGCGCCTTACGCGCGGCGAGAGGGAAGGCGACGGGGGGAGCGGGACGGGCGCGCCGGGCACCGAGGCCGGAGCCGCCCGCGGAGAACGGGGCGTCCGGGCCGGCGTCCCGGCTGGGACGGCCGGGGAGAGGACCGAAGGGGACCGGTTGCCATGAAGGCTCTCTGGGCCCAGACGGGTGCGGAGGTGCGCCTCACCCTGCGCCGGGGCGAGTCCTTGCTGCTCACGCTCGGGATACCGGTGGGCCTTCTGCTTTTCTTGGCGCTCACCAAGGTGCTGCCATCGCCGAGCGGCGAAGCGGGCTTCCTCGTGCCCGGCATCCTGGCGCTCGCCATCATGTCGACGGGCATGGTGAGCGTCGGCATCGCGGCGGCCTTCGAGCGCGAGTACAAGGTCCTCAAGCGTTTGGGGGCCACGCCCCTGGGGCGGCCTCGCTTAGTAATGGCGAAGGTGCTTTCCGTGGTGGCGATCGAAGTAGTGCAGGCAGCAGCCGTCATCGGTGCTGGCCTGGCTGTCGGG
>DAHWQF010000317.1 GCA_027334785.1 Acidimicrobiaceae bacterium | reverse complement strand
TGGTCCAGTTCACGCGGGTGCCGCTTCAACCAGGCCAGAGCGAACAAGTCGACCTGCACGTAGGGCTCCGCCAGCTCCAATATTGGTCGGCTTCGAGCCAACAGTGGCTCCTTGCCACGGGTGACCGCACTGTGTGGGTTGGTGACGCCGACTCTCTCTCCGGCCCCGCCGGCGACCCCTTTGCCGTAAGCAGCCTCCCGCTGTCCGAGACCGTCGACGTCGAACCGCTCGGTCACAGCTTCGGGGGCGGCGCCACCAGCACGGCTGGGCAGGGCTCTGCCGGCAATGTCAGCTGCGACGACGAGCAGCTGAGCGCTACCACGGTTGGCGACCTCGTCGTGCCGAGAGGCCAATGGTGCGACGTTATCGCCAGCACGGTCACGGGCAACCTAACGCTCGCCCCGGGGAGCCAAGGCCTACGCGTGGCCGGCTCGACGATCGACGGCAACCTCGTCTCGGTCGCCACTGGCGAAGCAGCAGACCCGCTCAGCTCCGGGCTCGACGTCGTCTGCAACACGACCATCAAGGGCAACCTGCTGGTCGCGGCTAGCAGCGGAGCGGCGCCCTGGGACATCGGCCTCTGTGGCGGTAACACCATAGGAGGGAACCTGGTCTTCAACGCCAACCGGGCGACGGGGAACTCGATCACCGGCAATAGGGTTGGTGGCAACCTCGTGTGCAACGCCAACGGTGGCGTCACCGTCAGCGCCGACGCCACGAGCGGACGATCGGTCGGCCAGTGCCGCCAGCAAGGAAGCTGAGCACGGGGTTACCTAAGGACTTCCCCCCGAGCGTGCCCGCCGCCGCCCAAATGCTGCCGCGGTGGGCACGCTCTATCTTGGTACTCGCCCTCTGTCTCGTGGCCGTCCAGGGGGCACAGGTGCCTGCGAATGCCTCTGCCGACGTGCCACCTGTGCCGACTTTGCTCGGCACGTCAGCCCCCAAGCTGAGCGCCCGACAGTTGGAGCGAAGGATAGAAGCCCTTTACCACGAGAACGCGCGCGCCCGCTCCTTCGTCGTCCAAGACGTCGAGTACACTCCTTCGTCGCTCAAGACCGTGCTCCGGTCCTGTACCACCTCAGCCAGCGAAACGACCCCACAAGCCCAGACGGCTCGGCTGCTCGCCTGCGCACCGCTCATCTTCTTCCTTTACAGCTTCGGGCACAAGGACTCGGTCCCCGGAGCCGTCCAGCTGGCCGACCAGCTCTACAACTACGCCGTGTCCCAAGTCCCCGGCCCCTTGGACGGGGCTTCGGTCCTCGGCGGGACGCTGCGAAGCTGGGGGGTCCCGGTGGTCCTAGGGACACGGCCACTGAGCAGCGCTCCGGGCAACCCCGAAGCACTCTCCTTAGTCGCCGAGTCCAGCAAGGCCATCGTTGACGAAGGAAGCGTGCACGTCCTAATACGGGGCTACAGCCACCGAGGGAAAGTTCTCATCGAAACTATCAGCGCGGATGTCGGGCGAGCGAGCAGCGACGAGTCGCTGGCCGAAGGCAGTGCACGAGCTGTCATCAAGCTGACGCCAGAGGCCGCCTTCCTCCACGGCAATGCTGGCGGCCTGTCGTCACTCCTAGGGATGCCGGCCGCTTTGGCAAGGCGAGCGGGCGGCAGGTGGGTCGAGTTCCCGAAGGGCACGAGCGAGTACCGGGACCTCGCGGCCGAAGACACGATCGCCCGTCTTCCCGCCAGTATCTTGCCCTTGTCTGCGAGCGGCGTCCGTCTCCTCACTACGATCGCCTCAGGGCGGTCCCACGTCCTCAGTTGGAGGGCCCCCATTTCTGGGTCCGGTACGCTACTGGCAGAGAGGCTCGTTCTCGCCGACGGCAAGCCTCTGCCCATTAACGAGAGGACCGTCGCCGGCGCCGACGTCGAGGTCGCCAGCTTCTCTCGGTGGGGGGACCACTTCAGCGTGCAGGTCCCACCGCCACCACAAGTTGTGCCTTATTCGGTTGTCGCCCGTTAGAAGACCAGTCTTGCCGCTTGGGAGCACCGGGCTTTACGACCTCACCACCAATACCACCGCGACCCTGAACCCTGACGGAAAGCAAACCCCGCTACCCATGCGATAAACAACACTATGGCGACTAGCCACAACAAATGAACAGTAAGTGGCCAGGCCAGCGCCTACCCGGGGGAGAAGACCGTACTGCAGCGCGAGCAGTAGAACACGATCGCCTGACGCGGGCCTGCCTCCGCCCTCCCGGTCGCGTCGGGAGGCACGTCGATAGTCCTGTAGCGGGCTGACTCGGAAAGCTCCGAGCGACACCAACTACAAAGTGGCCCGAGCGGCCTCGCCACGGCGGTCGTCTCCCCGGCGGGCGCTGGCCTCGTCCCCGTGCTCTCGGCCAGGAGCTCGCTCACCTGCTGGCGCAGGCGCGACAGGTCTGCGCCTAGCTTTACGAGCACCTGGGCGGCCACTCCCTCCCCCTCCCGCACGAGGCCGAGGAGGATGTGCTCGGGGCCTATGTAGTTGTGGCCGAGCTGCAGCGCTTCGCGCAGGGCCAGTTCGAGGACCTTTTTCGCCCTCTGCGTGAAGGGGGGAGACCCCGTGGTAGGCATGCCCGCCGGCCCGATGGTCTCCTCGACAGCGGCGCGGGCGTTGTCGAGGTTCACGTCGAGGGCGGCCAGCGCCCGGCAGGCCGTGCTCTCGGGCTGATGGAGCAGCCCGAGGAGGATGTGCTCGGTGCCGATGAAGTTGTGGTTCAAAAGGCGCGCCTCTTCCTGGGCGAGGCGGAGCACGCGCCGGGCCTCCTCGGTGAAGCGCTCGAACATCGGCCCCCAGCATCGCGCCGGCGCACTAAGGACCGAGCGCGCCGGCCCGCAGCACCAGTTGGGTGGCCGGCCCTGGTAAGCCCTGGGGCGGCCTATATGCCCTAGATGGCGGTTTCGGAGAAGTCCCCAGGGCCGCAGGTGGCCTGGTTGGAGGCGGACCACGATGTCGTCGGTGGCGGACTGGGCGTCGCGCCGGCCCTGGCCTCACCCAGGTACTTGATGGACCGGACAGGGACCTTGGGCCCTGTCTGGCAGCGCAGCCCGGGGCGTACCATCGGTAGCAGTCCGAGGATTTCTTCCCTGTTGGGAGGGAAGGTCGTAGATGGCTGTAACCAATCAGGGCGGGGGAGGGGCTGCGGGCAAGATCCCGCCTCGTCCCGGCGGTAGCCCCAAGCGCGGGAGAGCCAACAAGGCGTCAGTACCACGGGGGGTTCCGGGGACGGCCGCTGGGGCTTCCGGCACTCCGAGGCCGACTGGTCACCCTACGCCAAAGCCTTCGGCGCGCCGGAGCGAAGAGCGCCGGCGCCGGCACAATACCTACAAGGCCTTGGCCGGTGCCGGCGTGGTCGTGGCGGTCGTCGCAGTGATGATCGCGGTCTCCCTCACCGGGACCACAAAGAAACCGAAGGCCTCGGCTGGCTCGGGGCGCGGCCAGTACGACATCCCGGCGAGCCTCGTAGCCAGGGTGGAGGGGGTGCCGGCGAGGACCTTGGTGGCTGCGGCCGCGGCTGTCCCTCGGTCGGCCTGGTCGGCCCCCAGGCCAGGTGACGCCACCCCGCCCCAGGCGCTCCCAGCGGGTAATAAAGCCTTGATGGACGGCGGCAGGCCAGAGATCGTCTATATCGCCTCTGAGTACTGCCCGTTTTGTGCCGCCCAACGCTGGGCGCTGGTGATGGCCCTGTCCAAGTTCGGCACCTTCAGCGGGCTCCACGGGACTTCGTCTTCTTCCACCGACGTCAACCCGAGCACGCCCACCTTCACCTTCTACGGCTCCAAGTTCACGAGCAAGTACGTGTCCTTCGTCCCGGTCGAGACCGAGACCAACACCGGGGCCAAGCTGGAGGCCCCGACCCCGGCCGAGGTGTCCCTGCTCGACAGGTGGGACGCCCCGCCTTATGTGAGCTCTTCCCGGCAGAGCGGCTCGATCCCGTTCCTCTATATGTCCGGCAGGTACGTGCAGATAGGCGCACAGTACGACGCCAGCGCGCTGTCGGGCATGCAGTTTGCCAAGGCCGCCACCTACCTGACCTCGAGCGGCAACGCCACAGCCAAAGGGGCCATGGCGGCTGCGGGCTACCTCGTGGGCGACATCTGCGCCCTCACCCACGGCCAGCCGGCGCCGGTCTGCGCGCAGGTGCCCAAGGACCTGGTCGGGGTCACTACCAGTCCGCAGCCGGCCGGCTGAGCGTCCCAGAGCTGTCTGTCGACCTGGCGCCGGAGCACCGCCAGTTCGCCGGCGAGCATGAAGACCCTGGCCGCGGGGCCCGCAGCGAGGTGGTCACGCCTTGAGTTTGAGGTGCGCGTCGAAGAAGGCGACGATGCGCTCCCGCGCGTCCGCTGCCGCCGCCTCGTCGTACCCGGGCCCTGGCAAGAGCCTTCCCATGACGGCGAAGAGGAGGGGCACCTTGTCGCCCGCCCCCTCGTGGTCGTTCATGAAGCCGTGGCCAGCCTCTGGGTACTCCTTCACGTCGTGTGGGACTTCCAGCTTCGTCAGTGCCGCTTCGAGCCGGGCTGCCGCCCCCGGCAGCGTCCGGTCCTTGCCGCCGTAGCTGGCGACGATGGGACAGGCTCGGGCCAGAAAGTCGGCCGCGTACGCGTCCTTTGGGACAGTCCCGTAGTTGACGGAAGCTGCGGAGAACCCGTGGTCAGGGGCGACCAGCAAGGCCAATCCGCCGCCCAGGCAAAAGCCGATCACCCCGACCCTCCCAGTGCAGTCGTCGCGTGCGCTGAGCCAGGCAC
>DAHWQF010000316.1 GCA_027334785.1 Acidimicrobiaceae bacterium | reverse complement strand
GAGCTCGGCGGCCCGAAGGGTGGCTGGTGGCGCAGTCGGTGGGCGGCTTGACGGCACTTGCCCGAGCAGTAACGGGCGCGTCCCTGGGGCCTAAAAGGCTCCCCGCACACCGGGCAGGACATCGTTAGGATCATCTAATCTGTAGTTAATTAACAAGATCTGATAGTTAATGCTGTGCAGAACGTCGATGACGCGTTGGTGACGTAACGTCGTCGAGGGCGCGTGGGCTCTCGGCGGAGGTTTGTTGCTCGAGCTCAGGGCGAGTCGCGCTGCGTGCCGAGGCCAGTACCCGAGTGAGCCGGAGGATCTCAGCATGCGCAGCGGCGAGCCTCTCCTCGAGTTGTCGGGTCTGTTCGAGATGGCGAGCCCGCTCAGCCTTGAGCTGGCCGGCTAGCGCCCGCACCATGTTGTTGGGGCTCGATTGGTCGGGTGCCTCGAGGCGAGGACGGCTGGCATGGGTAGCTGCCCGCTGTTGAGACCGGAGGCTCTCTATTCGCCTGCGCAGCTCTGGTTGCTCGTAGAGGAAGTTGAGGCTGACCGCGGAAGCCCGGGCCACGGCGCGGAAGTTGACCTCAGCGCCGTCTTTGACCAATTTCCGCAGTCCCTTGTCTGCCCGGGCCAGTGCCTCGGCGTGACGAGAACTGGCCGCCGCCCGTAGGGCTTTGGCTTTGCGCTCGGCTGCTCCCGGCTGGGCAGGCCTGTCGCTCTGGCGACCTTCGGCGGTGGTCGCAGGGCCCTGAGGGCTGCCTCGGCCTTGTCTGGGGCTCATTCCCGCCCCTTTCGCGGTGGATGGCGCTCGAAGGTGACCTCGACTGGCTCTGCCCCGTAGGCGGGACGAGCAAGCACGCCGGCACCCCGGACGGCTCGACTGTTAACGTCGTCGGGCTGGGCTTCGAGGGCCTTTACCTCCCTGCGCATGGCTTGGATCTCCACCAGCCGCTGGGAAAGCCAGACGTTGTTCTCGCTCATCGGCTGGCCGTAACGCTCCAGGTACTGTTGCTGGCGAGCAGCGACGAGAGCCTCGGCCTCTTTGAGCTGGCGGCGGATCTCGGGCAGGTAGGAGCGGTCGGTGGCGAAGTGGTCGCAGGTGTGGCAGGCGTTGCCCTTCTCGCAAGACTTCGTCGGGGGCAGGAGGCAGTAGCCGTTGGGCAGGATCCGGTCGACACGCCGGTCGAGGTTCACCAGGTCCAAGAGGTCCTGGCGGTCCATGGCTATCTCGCGGCCATCGCGGTTGACCTTGGCTAGGGCCAGGAGCTCCCGCTCGGCTATCGAGGCCAGGGTGTGGGCGTAGTGCATGAGCATCGTCGGCGAGCCGTGCCCCATGTAACGTTGGACGACGTGGATCGGCACCCCCAGGTTGAGCAATGTGGTCGCCTTGGTGTGGCGAAGACGGTGGCTCTTCGAGAAAGGCAAGGCACGCCCGTGGCTATCGGTCAGGCGGACCAGGCGGTCCAACCGGCCAAGGAAGATGCGGTAGCTGGACGGTGAGCGCCGCCGCAGGCCCCGTGGGTTATTGACCAAAGCGGGGAACAGGTAGGGTACCCGCTCGCCCTCGGCGAGCCCGTAGTGCTCGCGCACCCAGGCCTGCTGCTCGCGCACGACCGCGACCACGTCGTCACCGACAAGGATCGTCTCGGGCGCGCCGGCGATCTTGGTCTGGCAGTAGCGGAGCTTCGCCACCATTGCCCCGTCCGGGGTGCCGTCAGCGCTGAGGCCGGGGACGTCTTCGAGCGGCTCGAAGCCGATCATCAATATCTCGTTGGCCCGCCTGCCGGTCAAGGCCTGCAAGATCCAGGCCCTCATGGAAGAGGGGTCGCCCAAGCCCGCCAGTTCGAAGCGTTTCCCACCGACGGTCACCGCCATTGTCTGGTCCTTGCCGAGGCCGAGCAATTCGATGTAAGCGAACATCTTGGACAAGTCGGCGTCGGCGATGTAGGCCAAGCCGTCGGCGTCTGGGAGCGCCCTCCTTGGGCCGGCTCGGCCGATCTCCTCGGGGCGCCACAGGCGGCAGTGCGCGCTGGTGAGGCGGAGCCAGCGCCGGTCCCCCGTCGCCACGGCTGCCTCCTCGCGGTAGTCGGCCATGAAACTGTAGAAGGACGCCACGACCTCCAGGCACCTTGTGACCGTCTCGGGGTCACGGCCCTTTCCCTGTCGTCCCGGGAGTGAGCGTAGGTACGACGCCAGGTCCAAGGCCACCCCTCGCAGCTCCGTCTCCGGTTTGGCGCACAGCGCAGGGTGGTCGATCCCCCTCCTCGCCAAGAACTCGGTGAAGCCCATGGAGACCATCCTGCGGTAGATGTGAGTGCTCGACCAGGTCCAATATCCTGTCTCCAGGCGCAAGTGGAAGTAGAACTTGAGACCCTCGGCCAGCCAGCCCGGCTCGAGCGTGGAAAAACGGATGGGCTCGGCCAACTGTGGTTCACGCGCTCTTCTCGGGATGCGAGGGTCGATGAGGGGGTCCCACGTGTCGTGGCGCCACCACTCGGCTGGGCTGTAGGCGACCCCGAGGGCTGCCAGGAGCGGGCTCAGGGCGCTTTCTACGCGCTGGCGTCGGTCGGGGCTCGGCACCCGATGCCACCGAGAATAGAACTCCTGCGACCAAGCCTTGAGCCACAGCCCCAAGCCGAGATCGCTGAAGGACCATAGGCCGCGGGCCTCGGCGAGCACGCCAGCCAGCTGGGCCCAGGCCCGCCACCCCGGGAGGTCGAGCCGCCGCCGCCCCGTCCCGTGGCAAGTCGCCACCCACCACGCCACTTCGTGGCGCATCGGCTCGGGCAGCCCCGAAATCTCCAGGCAACCGTCGGGTGCGCCAGAAAACACGCCCCTGAAGCAGGGGTCGTCGAGAGGGTACGCGTCTACGTTGAACTTGGCCGGGATCCCGGCCACCAAAGCAGCGGCTCGCTCGGGCAGAGATAGCCCGGGGTCTCTCGGGCTCGCCAGCTCAGTCCGGACCGTCCGCAACTGTGGTCTCCTACTCACCGGCACTCGCCCCTTTGGGGCAGAGCGACTGCCATCCGGCGAGCGCCCTGAGCTCGGCGTCTTCTGTCACCCAACCGTACAAGCCGAGCGTGGTCTGGACATCGGCGTGCCCGAGGCGTCGCATGACCACGTGCGCCGGCGTGCCGTTCAAGAGCAAGGCGCTCGCATGGCTGTGACGGAACCAGTGCGGGGACCACTCGGCCGGGACGGCCGGGCCGAGGTGTGCTTTTATGGCCCGGACTTTGGAATAGACGGACTCCGACCGAAGTGGCGAGAAGCGCTCGCCGCGGGACAAGTTGACGAACGCCCAGTGGCCCTCCAAGTCCTCGAGTTCGTCTGCTGCACCTGCGTCCACGAGCGACCACAGGTACTCGCCATAGAGGCGCTCCAAGTCGTCGCTCACGTACACCCGCCTGAACCGGCCCCCTTTGGCCCGCATTTGGTGGGGGTGGTCGCCGGTCGGCACGACTTCGACGAAGGGCGTGGAGCCCTGGCCGAGGTGCCAGTCACGGTGGCGGAGCGACAAGCACTCGCCGAGCCGGAGCCCGGTCTCCGCCAAGGTGGCAAAGAGCAGCCTGTCCCGGACTGACCCCACCCAGGAGCCGCTGGTCGGGTCGAAGCGCGCGCAGTCATCCAAGATCGCGGCTACTTGGGCTGGGGTTAGCAGGGGCACCGGCCGCCCGTCGCCCTGACGTACCCGTACGACGGGCACCTGGCGCTGTCCCCGGTGGGTGTGAACGAGCGCAGGTACGTAACGAGAACGCCGGCTACGAGGCCCCGACCGGTACAGTTTCTCGCCTACGGGAACTTGGTGGACGTCGGCGTGGTAGCGGTAAAACGAGCTGACCGCAGCCCAACGCGTCGCCACTGTCCTATCTGTCCGGCACTGCCCACCGCCGGCCGCCTCCAGCCGGCGGATGCCGCTTTCCTCTCCCGTCCGAAGCACCCTCAGGTAGCCCGTCAGCTCCGGCAGGCTCAGCTTGTCCCATGACAAACCCGCCCGGCCTACGTAAGACCACAGGCCCGCCAAGGCCGTGGCATAAGAGCGCACAGTGTGAGGCGACGCCTCCCGTGCGACCCGCATGAACTCCAAGAACTCCTCGACCGGGCCGACCGGTAGGTGGTCGTCCCCGACCACCGTCCAGGTCACGCCAGCCCCAGTACCAACCCGTTGCATTGCCACCATGACCCGAGTATGACAACTTGCCCAACGTCGTTGGTGGACCTACTGATCAGACCGTCATCGACGTGCTCCCAGCTGCCTAGAGCCAACGTGGTGTGACGTCGTGGAGCCCCCTTAATTAACTACAGATAAGGAACGCGTTACGCCACGGGGTCTCGGGGTTCTGGCTGGCCACCGTCAGGCCGCCACCGCAGAGGGGGCCGTCCGTGAGGTTGCGACCGAGGCTACAAGGGATTTGTAGACCTCCCGGGCCACATAGCGTTTCAGACAGCGGACGATCTCTTTGGTGGTCTTGCCTTCGGCGGTGCGCCGCTTTACGTAGGTTTGAGTACGGGGATCGTAGAGCATCCGAGTCATGACTATCCGCCAGAGGGCCGAGTTGGCTTGGCGGTCGCCTCCCCGGTTAAGCCGGTGGCGGACCTGTTTGCCCGAGGAGGCATCGACCGGGCTGGTCCCGCAGAGGGCGGCGAAGCTCGCCTCGCTCGCCAGCCGACCGGGGTTGTCGCCGGCGGCGACGAGCAGCTTGGTAGCAGTGTCGGGGCCGACGCCGCACTTGTCGAGCAGGCCCTCTGGGGCGGCAGAGGC
>DAHWQF010000315.1 GCA_027334785.1 Acidimicrobiaceae bacterium | reverse complement strand
AGCCCCGTGCGTACCTACTTCCCCAAAGCGGCCGAGGTCGAGCACGCCTGGCACGTGGTCGACGCGCAAGGCGCGGTGCTCGGCCGGCTGGCGACGGAGGTGGCGCGCCTTCTCCGCGGCAAGCACAAGCCGACCTACGCCCCCTACCTCGACTGCGGTGACTACGTGGTCGTGGTCAACGCGGCTGATGTCGTGCTCACCTCAGGCAAGTCGGAGAGCAAGCTTTACCAGCGCTACTCGGGTTACCCCGGAGGGTTGAAGACCCGCACCTACGGCCAACTGCTGCAGCAGCGGCCGGAGGAGGTAGTGCGCATAGCCGTACGGGGCATGCTGCCGAAGGGCCCCCTTGGGCGTCAGATGCTCCGCAAGCTCAAGGTCTACGCCGGGCCTGAGCACAAGCACGCGGCGCAGCAACCCACGCCCTGGGAGCTCGACCACTCGGCGCACCGGGTAGCCTGACCAGCGGTAAGAGCCGCAGTTGCCGACATGCCCGTCACCCGACAGCCTGACCATGACAGCCTGACCATGACAGGCCCGACCCGATAGGAGAGCCCTAGGTGCCGAGACCCCTGGTCCAGTCCACCGGCCGGCGAAAGGCGGCCGTCGCGCGCGTGCGTATTCGCCCGGGTAACGGTGCGATCGTCGTCAACGGCCGGGCGGTCGAGGACTACTTCCCCTCCGCCACCCACCGCACGGTGCTGTCCGAGCCCCTGCGTGCCGCCGACAAGACCACCGGCTACGACATAGACGCAACCCTCGACGGGGGAGGCGTGTCCGGCCAGGCGGGGGCGCTGCGCCTGGGCATAGCGCGAGCGCTGGCGGAGCTCGACCCCGAGGCGCGCGCGGTGCTGAAGCGCGCCGGCTTCCTTACTCGCGACCCACGCGAGAAGGAGCAAAAGAAGTACGGCCTCAAGAAGGCACGCAAGGCGCCTCAGTACTCCAAGCGGTAGGAGTAGGGTCCGCCTTGCTCCGTTTCGGTACCGACGGCGTGAGGGGGCTCGCCAACGAGGAGCTCGTTCCCGAGGTCGTCTTGGCCCTCGGGCGGGCGGCGGCCGGGGTCCTCGGCCAACCCCTCGGCCAACCCCTCGGTCAGCCCGGCCCGGCAGGCAATGCAGGCCCGACCCCCGACCCTGTCGCCGAGGCGGGCGCGACAGGGCCGGCCGGCCCCACCCCGGGCGCGGGGAGGCCTCTTTTCATCCTCGGCCGGGACACCCGGCGCTCGGGCCCCCTGCTCCAGGCTGCGCTCGCTGCGGGCCTGGCGGCCGAGGGTGCCGACGTCATCGACGTGGGGGTGATGCCGACCCCGGCCGTCGCCTACCTGGCCGCGGAGCGGGGCGTGCCCGCCGCGGTCATCTCGGCTTCGCACAACCCGTACTGGGACAACGGCGTCAAGTTCTTCTCGGCCGGGGGCGCCAAGCTGCCCGACGAGGTGGAGGACGTCTTGGAGAGAGAGCTGGAGGCGATCGTGGCCGGCGGCGGCCAGCGGGCGAGGCCGCTCCCCACCGGTCGCGCAGTTGGGGCCATCGCCGACGACCCCGGCGCGCTGGCGCGCTACGAGCGTTCGGTGCTCGCCTGCCTCGACGGGCGCACGCTCGGGGGGCTCAGGGTGGCGCTGGACTGCGCCAACGGGGCGGCGTGGAGGAGCGCTCCCGAGATCTTTGCGGCGGCGGGCGCGGAAGTGGTCGCCGTCCTCGGTGCCCAACCCGACGGCACCAACATCAACGACCACTGTGGCTCCACCGACCCCCGGGCCTTGGCGGAGGCCGTGGTCAGCCACGGCGCGGACATGGGCCTGGCCTTCGACGGGGACGCTGACCGGGTGATAGCGGTGGACGCCACGGGCAACGTGGTGGACGGCGACCGCCTTCTCGCCCTCTTCGCGACCGATCTCGGGGAAAGAGGGTTGCTGCCCGGGCGCACGGTGGTCGTGACGGTGATGACCAACCTGGGTTTCCACCAGGCCATGGCCAGCGCCGGCGTGAAGGTCCACACGGTCGCAGTCGGGGACCGCTACGTGCTGGAGGCGCTGGACGCCAACGGGTGGGCGCTCGGGGGGGAGCAGTCGGGCCACATCGTGTTCCGTTCGCTCGCCACGACCGGCGATGGCGTGATGTCGGGGTTGCTGCTGGCCGACCTCGTCGCTCGGCGGGACGAGCCCCTGGCGCCGCTCGCGGCGGCTTCCATGCCGCGCCTGCCTCAGGTCTTGCGCAGCGTCGCCGTTGCCAACCGCCACGGCTTGGCAGATGCGCAACAGGTTTGGGAAGAGGTGCGCCGGACCGAGCAAGTGCTCGGCGAGCGTGGCCGCGTCGTGCTGCGCCCGAGCGGCACCGAGCCGCTGGTGCGGGTCATGGTCGAGGCTCCGACCGAGGACGAGGCCAGGGCAGCCGTGGACCGCTTGGTCGCCGCCCTACGCATCTCGCTCGGCGGACCGGCTCGCTAGGAGCGGGCTATGTGCGGCATCGTCGCCGTCCTGGCCCGCTCGCCCTCGCGAGAACCACCCGCTCCCGACGAGGTCGAGCGTTCGCTCGCCTCGGCTACGGACCAGCTTTCGTCTCTCTCGGCCGACGACACCTACGCCTGCCAGTTGGAGCTGGTCCTCGGGGCCGCCCGCGTCCTTTCTGGCCTCGACGCCCGGCTCCGGGGTGTGCCGGGGCTGTCGTGCCTGCTCTCTAACCCGGCGGCGGCGCGCTCGTTGGAACGGCGCGTCGAGGAGGCGGGGTCGCTTGTGTCGGGCTTCGAAGCGGCGCTCGACGCCGGCGACGCCTCCTTAACCACCGGGCAGCTCGAAGACCTGAACGCCGGCCTGGTCCGGCTCCGCGACGTCCTCTGGGCACTCGGCCACGACCGCCTGGAGGCGACAAAGAGCGTGGCCGGCCTGTCGG
This sequence comes from Acidimicrobiaceae bacterium, assembly GCA_027334785.1. Lineage (GTDB taxonomy): Bacteria > Actinomycetota > Acidimicrobiia > Acidimicrobiales > Palsa-688 > JAJZYO01. Next base: position 1,872 of record DAHWQF010000315.1, on the reverse strand, counting down.
CGAGCCTCGGCCTCGGCGGAGCGGCCCCGCCCCCCGCCCCACCAGCCTTGGCTGTGCTGTGGGCCGTGCACGTCGCCTTCCGTGCCCTCGACCGGTTGGAAGTGCGGGGGCGGGACTCCGCCGGCCTCCACCTGATGCTCTCTGGCCACGGCCTCGACCTGGACGCGCCCGAACTGGCAGCGCTCGTGGGCCCTCGGGCGGGCGACCCGCTCTTTCGGTCTATGGCGCTTCGGCGGGCCGGCGGTTGCTTGTCGCTCGTCTACAAGGCCGCCGCCGAGGTGGGCGAGCTCGGCGACAACGTGGCTGCCCTGCGCCGGGCGCTCGGCGGGGACCCGCTCCTCGCCCGGGCCCTGGCATCGCCGGCGGTGGAAGCCACGGTGCTCGGCCATACCCGCTGGGCGAGCGTCGGCCTCATCTCGGAAGCCAACGCTCACCCCCTTGACTATGGCGGGCCCGGCGGGGTGCGGGCACCGGGTGGCACCTATGTGGTGGGCGCCCTGAACGGGGACATCGACAACTACGCCGCCCTTTTCGGTGCCGAGCGGCTCTTGGTGCCAGCAGAGGTCACGACCGACGCCAAGCTCGTCCCGGCGCTCGTGTCCCGCTACCTCAGGGAGGGCCTGCCGCCGGCAGAGGCGTTCCGCCAAGCGGTGGGACGTTTCGAAGGCTCGGTAGGGGTGGCGGCCAACACCTCGGCGGCGCCGGGCGAGCTGTTGTTAGCCCTACGGGGGAGCGGCCAGGGCCTCTACGTCGGGCTGGCCGAGGGCGCCTTTGTGGTCGCGAGCGAGCCCTACGGGCTAGTGGAAGAAGCTGGGAGTTATGTGCGTATGGAGGGTGAGGGAGGTGGCCAGCTCGTGGTGTGCCGGCGCGCGCACGCCGGGGAAGTGGCCGGGCTTTCCCGCACCAGCTTCGACGGCCGGGAGCAGCCGGTGTCCGACGGTGAGGTCCGGGCGGCGGAGATAACCACCCGGGACGTAGACAGGCGAGGGTACAAGCACTTTTTGTTAAAAGAGATTTCGGAGGCCGCCTCCTCGGTCAGAAAGACGCTCCGCGGCAAGCTCGTCCACGACGAAAAGGGCGGCCTCATCGCCAGTTTGGGGGAGGACGTGGTCCCTCCCCTGTTGCGTGAAAAGCTCGCGGCCGGCCTTGTCCATGAGGTTTTCGTGGTCGGCCAGGGGACGGCCGCCGTCGCCGGCCAGGCCGTCGCCGGCGCCATCTCAAAGGCCCTGCCAGGCGTGCAGGTGCGGGCGCTGCCGGCGAGCGAGCTCTCGGGCTGGGGCGCTAGCGGTGGGGGCCTCGCCGACGACATGGCCTCCACGCTCGTAGTTGCCGTCAGCCAGTCGGGCACGACGACCGACACCAACCGGACCGTTGACCTCGTGCGTGCCCGGGGGGCGCACGTGGTCTCCATAGTGAACAGGCGCCACTCCGACCTCGCGCAGAAGTCGGACGGGGTGCTTTACACCTCCGACGGCCGCGACGTGGAGATGTCGGTAGCTTCGACCAAGGCCTTCTATTCGCAGGTCGCGGCGGGGCACCTTTTGGCCGCCGCGCTCGGCCAAGCTAGCTCGCAAGCTGGGGCGGGACGCCACGAAGTGCTCGCCCAGCTGAGGGATTTGCCCCTCCTCATGGAAAAAGTCCTTGCTCTGCGCCCGGGTCTTGCCCGCGTGGCGGCCTCTCTCGCCCCGGCGCGACGGAGCTGGGCGGTGGTGGGGAGCGGCCCCGACCGGGTCGCAGCAGCGGAGGTCCGCATCAAGCTCTCGGAGCTCTGCTACAAGGCGATCGCCCTGGACACGATAGAGGACAAAAAGCACATCGACCTCTCCGCCGAGCCCATGATATTCGTGTGCGCGCCGAGCATTTCCGGGCCTA
>DAHWQF010000314.1 GCA_027334785.1 Acidimicrobiaceae bacterium | reverse complement strand
GGCCGGTGCCGGCGAGGCTGACCCCGTCGCACCACACGGCGACAGGCGAGCTATTTCATAGTATCCCACATTCCTCGTATGCTTTCAAGTCCTGTGGGCACAAAACCTCAATCGTCGGCGGTGCCTGGCGGCCGGCGAGCGGGCTGACGCTAAGACGCGGCCGTGCGCCCTCGCGGCCTCAGATCCTGGGGGGCCAGTTCCGGCTCCGGCTCACCCAAATCGAGTTCTTCCTCTTCGCCACCGGCCGGTTCTTCCTGCTGGAAGAACGCCTCGAACGCAGCCGTCGCTTGGCGCAAGGCCTCGTCGTCGGCGTGGGTCGCCTCGGCGAGCCTCTCAGCGCGGCCCAGGGCGGCATTACGGAGGGCGTCCTCGTACGCCTGAGAAGCCTCCCGGAGGGCCAAGGACCTCGTCGCGCCGGCAGCCCTGATGGCCTCAGCACGGGCCGCCCCGGCCTCCTGGATGGCCCGTGCCCTCGCCATGGCGCTGGCGGCTGCCGCCTCTGCGGCACGGAGCGCCTCCTCATGTGCCCTCTGGGCTGCCGCCATCTCCTCCTGGTGGGCGCGCTCCACCGACCGAGCAGCGGCCTCCTCCGCGTTCCTGAGCGCCTGCGAGTAGCGTTCTTCCGCATCGCGCAAGGCAGCGGCGCGCGCTACCTCCGCTGCACGCAGCGCGCTATCGTGCTCGTTCGCCAAACGCCGCAACGCCTCCGCCCGGGCCACTGTGGCAGCCCGGATGACCTCGGCACGCGCCAGCGTGGCCCCCTTGATGGCCTCGGCGCGAGCCAGTTCCGCCCGCGCCACCTCCTCCGAAGCCTGGAGCGCCTCGTCATGTGCCCTCTCGGCTACGCGCAGGGCCTCGTCGGCGACCTTCTCACCACCATCGAGGCGGATCACGTTCCCTGGCATCGCCACCTCCTTTCGGATGCTGATGGTCCCATTCAACGCCAATGTCTTGCGCTGGGCAAGGGCCGGACTCGGTGCCGGCCGGGCACCCCAAGCAGGGCCATCCTCTGCCAGCATTGCTCTCACCGAGGACAAGTGTTGGAGGACCGATGGGCCGGATCCACGCACGGTTCGCTGCACTCGACGGCGTGGAACTCGAACTGCCCGCCCGCACGGACCTGCCCCGGGCTCCCGGGCTGCGGTGATCATCCTCGACACCAAAACAGGGACCACCCTCCTGCGTCGGCGCCGTCACAGGAGGCCGAATGATCGAAAACCGAGGGGGGACGTTTAGGCCGGCGAGTACCGCAGGGCCGCCGAGTGCAGGCCAACAACGGTGGCCACTCATAGTATCTCATGGAACTTGTATGCTTTCAAGTTATGTTGGTGATTTCTTCTGCTAGCGCTGCCGGCGTGAGGTACTGGCAGCGCTCCGCGGTGCACTCCAGGTGGCTCGGCGAGGGCGCCGCCAGGTTGGGCCTGGCGGGCCAGGAAATCGACGACGGGGCGCTCCGCGACCTCCTGGCCGGCCGGCACCCCGGCGGCGAGGCGCTGACGACCAGGCCTGGGCTGCGCCAGCGCCAGGGCTGGGATCTCGTGTTCGGGGCGCCCAAATCAGTGTCCCTCTTGGCGTCCGCGGGCGAGGGGGCGGCTGCCGGCACGGTACGGTTCGCTTTCCGCCAAGCCGTAGCCGATGCGTTTTCAGTCCTCGAGCAAAGGGCGGCCTGGGTCTACCGCCAGGGCGGGCGAGAAAAGACGAGCGGCCTTGTGGCCGGTGCTTTCGAGCACATGAGCGGAGGCCCGAACCAGCCGCACCTACACGCCCACGTGGTGCTGGCCAACCTTGCCGGCCGTGGCGACGGCCACTGGGGGTGCCTCATTGGAGCCGAACTTTGGCACTGGCGTGAAGGGATCGGGGCGTGCTTCCAGTTGGCGTTGCGTGCCCACCTCGCCGGCTCCGGGCTTTCTCTCGACTGGGAGATCGGCCCGGGTGGCCTGGGTGAGATCGCCGGCGTCTCCCGCCAAGTGCGCTCGGCGGCCAGCGGGCGTTCGCTCGCCACAAGGGCCGGCGCGCTCTGGTTCGGGGCCACATCGCCGGCGGCGAACCGCGTGTCCCAGGGCCGGGGCCATGCCGGCGACCTCACCAGCCCGCCCAGGCCTCACCCCGTGGGCGGGCAACCACGCCTCGGCCTGCCGCGGGCGCCGGCCGGCCCTGGCGCCGGCTTGCCCCCTCCCCCGCCCTCCCCCGACGCCGTCGCGCACGCCCTGGCGGAACGGCGATCGTCTTTTTGCGAACCCGATGTCCTGGTCGCCCTGGCAGAGACGTGACCCGCCGGCCTCCCCGCGGCTCTGGCCGCCACCTGGGCGACGACATGGTGCCAGGGCAACGGTCCCGCGGCAACCAGAGCAGGCGTGCAGGAGGCAGGCGTCCCCCGGCGTTGGACGACCTCGCTCGCTCGGCACTTCGACCGCCAGGTGGCCGCCGCCGCCCTGGAGGGCCAGTCTGCCCACTGGGCACAGGTGGCGCCGGCGTTGGCCTGGCAGGAAGTCGAGACCCTCGGCTTCACGGCAATAGCGGCGCGAGCGGGTGTCGGGCTGGCCTGCTCGGGACGGGCCATCGACACTGTCCCTCGCGCTGCGTGGCTCGAGCAGGCGGCCTGCCTCGATGCCGCCCGCGCCGCCTGGCAGGCGGCCGGCATGACGGTCCTAGTGGCGGCCCCGTCCGAACTTTCGGCCCGCCGTTGGAGGGCCCTCACTTCGCTCCGGCCAGTAGAGGGCGGACGCTGGGGCCGTCCTGGCCGCCGGGTGCTCGTCGTGGACGGCGCCCACCGGATCGGCCCGGCAGGCCTGGCGCGGCTCGTGGCCCAGGCGTCGGCCTCGGAGACCAAGCTCGTGCTGGTCCCTGGCGGGACGGTGCCTGGGTATGGAGAAAGCATGGCCGCATCGCTCGAAGAACTGGTCGCACGCACTGGCCGGCCGGGTCTCGACGGCGCCTGGCCTTCCGCGCAGGTTCCCGCGGTGCCCGCGCGCAACCGAGCCGTCTCGGTCGCGGGCCTGGCCGTGCAGGGGGCCTTCACCGGCTCCGACGCCGTCGCCCACACGGTGTCCACCTGGCTCCGCCACGCCGGTGCCGGCCAGCGTGCGCTAATGGTGGCGCTCGGCCCACCCGAGGCCGAGGCGGTCAACCTCGCCGCACGGTGTGCTCTCGGGCTCGCGGGCCGGGAGGGCGAGGTGGTCTTTGGCGGGCGCGCCTACGCTCCGGGCGAGGCGGTGATGGCTCTCCGGCGCATCGGCGGCGTCCGAGCAGCGACGCGCGGCGTTGTGGTCGCGACCGCCCCCGACTCGCTCGAAGTGCGCTGGGACCGCCCGGGCGGGCCCGAGACGACGACCGTGGGCCGCGGCCAGGCCCGCGACGTGGGGCACGGCTACGCCACCACGGTGCCCTATGCGAGGGGGGCCGGCCCAGGCGAGGCGCTCCTCGTACTTGGGGACCCCGTCACCCTCTCGGGTCGTTCGCCGTGCCCTACGGGCGCCTGGGTCACGGTGGCGGGGCCCGGCATGCCGGCACCCGGAGCCGCCGGCGTCGAGCGCCGGTGGCGGGCGGCGGTCGGGGAGCTGGCGACCGGTTGGCCCGACGAACACATCCTCCTTCGCGCCGGGCCACGCCCGCTCTCTGCGGCCGCCCGCCCACGTTGGGAACGTGCAGCCACAGCGTGCGCCCTCGAACGCATATACGGGTGGGAGCGAGGCAACAGTATCGAAGCAGTCGAGCTACGGCAGGGCCGGGAGGTCGTCGGGCCCACCCACCGGTCGGCGGCCCTGCACCAGCTGTGACGAGGCCAGGCGCGAGAATCCCTTGATGCGGATGCGCCGCCTGCCGAAGCTGGCCTTGGCCCGCTACTGGCCGCACTTGCGCGTCATCGTCGGCCTCGCTCTGCTCGGGGTCGCGGCCTGGTTTATAGCAGGCAAGACAAGCGAGCTGTCAGGTGCCGGCGCCTTCTTGGTCCAAGTGCGCTGGTACTGGCTCGTAGTCGCCGGTTTGGTCGAGCTGGGGAGCTACCTGTCGATGTCGTCGATGCAGCGTTCGCTCTTGGCCGCCGGGGACGCCAAGGTGAGGCTCCGGCGTGTGGCACCGGTGACCTTCGCTGGCAACGCGGTCCAGTCCGCCCTACCGGTCGGTGCCGCCTTTGCCGGCCTGTACTACTTCCGCCAGTACGAGTTGATCGGCGCCGACGAGGTCCTGGCCGGCTGGGTGGTCATTGCCGCCGCGCTCGCCTCGTTTGCCACCCTCGCCGGCCTGGCCGGCTTGGGCTTGGCCTTGGCGGCCTCGTTGGGCACCGCCTTCGACCTCGTCGAGGCCATCTTGGTCGTGCTGCTCCTCGCCATCATCGCGGGCATTGCTTGGAACCGAAGGGCCAGCCTCTACCACTCGGCCGTCAAGGTGGCCGCTTACGCAGAGAGGCGGCTCCGCCGCCCCCCGGGCCAGTTCTCACGGCCGGTGGCAAAGGCCATCCGGCGGATCCGGTCGGTGGCCCCGACCCCTCAGGGGTGGGCGAAGGTCCTCTCTTGGGGCACGGCCAGCTGGTTGTTCGACTGCGCCTGCCTCTTGTTCTCGTTCCTCGCCGTCGGCGCCGGCGTGCCGTGGCAGGGCCTGCTACTCGCCTACTGCGCGGGGCAGTTGGCGGTGAACCTCCCGGTCACGCCCGGGGGCCTCGGCGTGGTGGAGGGCAGCCTCATGGTCGCCCTGGTCGCCTTTGGTGGAGCGAAGGCAGCCACGGTGGCAGCCGTGCTCGTGTACCGCGTCCTCTCCTTTTGGATCCCCCTGC
>DAHWQF010000313.1 GCA_027334785.1 Acidimicrobiaceae bacterium | reverse complement strand
CACCGGCTGACATCCAGAAGCTGTACTCCGAGCTGCGCAGCTCCGGCGGCCAGGGCGGCAAGGCCTTGTCCGGCACCCAGGTGCACAACATCCATGGCGTCCTCCACAACGCCCTCAGCTATGCGGTGCGCATGGGTTACATCTCACGTAACCCGGCGGAGGCCATCGACAAGCCGCGCCAAGACACCGAGGAGCGACCTGTCTACACGCCCGACCAAGTCCGCCAGTTCCTGTCGGCCGCAGAAGGAGACCGGCTCCGGGCGATGTGGTACCTAGTGTTGGCGACCGGGCTACGAAGGGCCGAGCTCGCTGGCCTGAGATGGCGAGATCTGGCGCTCGACCGGGTCCCGCCGTTCCTGGCCGTGCGGACGACGCGCCTTGACCAGCACTTTCGTCAGTGTCGGAGGGGGGACTTGGTACAAAACTCCACGCCGGGTGGGCGGCACTGAACTCTGGCTGCCAGCGGCTTGAGCTCCGGCAACATTGCAGCTAAGAGGTCGCCGCGCCGTGAGGGGCGCTCTTTGAACCATTTGATGACAGATCCTCATACCAAGCGTGGTATGATACCCTCGTGTGTGGGTGGTTACCGGAGGCGGAACTGGAGCGGGAGCGTTTGTCCGCCAAAGAGCGCAACGCTCTCTATAACGCCACCGCGAAGCTGCAGGCTCTCGGGCCGGCGCTCGCCTACCTGCATACGAGCGCGGTGCCGCCCACAGCGGGCTTCCGGGAGCTGCGCCCCCGAGCCGGCCGTAGCGGGTGGCGGGTCCTCCACCGCCAGGTGGGTGACCGCTTCGTCATCGCAGCGGTCGCACCGGGGGCAAAGGACCACCCGCAGGGCTTCACCTGGGCCTGTGCTGCAGCCGAGGAACGGTTCAACGAGCTGAACGAGGATTGAAGACAATTGGCGCGGCTCAAAGAGCTCACCACCGCTGAAGAGCTCCACCTTCGGGACATGGCCGACCCGATCTACAGGGCTGAGCACGAGCGGAGCCGCTTCGCGAACGAAGTCGCGGTCCGCGTCCTCAAGTACCGGGCCGATCACGGGCTCAGCCAGAACGCCTTCGGCCGCCTGGTCGGCATGCCTCAGTCCCATGTTGCGCGCTTGGAGTCTGCCGACCACGAGCCGTCTCTCTCCACTCTCGTTCGTCTCTCGGCGGCGCTCGGCATCGACTTCACGGTCGCCGTAACTCCCAAGGGCGTGGAATTGTGCGAGAGCGCGTGATCCCAAGGACCTGGTCGGGCGTGAGGGCGCCTATGGGAGCACGAAACCCCGTAGCGTCACGGCGTAAACTTGCTATTTGCTGATGTAACCGGGCGCTGTGGCCGGAGACCGTGGGACCCCGCTAAAGCTTCAGGCCTGGCAGAACACGTCCACCTCAGGCCCAGGGATGTTATTGACGACCGTGATCGATGACGGGTTCCCGTGACACGTCACCGCCTTCCTGTTCCTTTCTACGAGCCCACTCTCACCTGTAACACCGTAACGACCTGGCGGCAGGAAAAGCGAGAACTCACCGTCTGGAGTTGTGCGCGTTTTGAAGACCTTTACCGGACCGGGCCCTATTGAACGGAAACTCACCCGTCCCGGTACCCCCAAGACTCGGCCGGGGATGGGGGGCTCTTGCACCTCACCCAATACTCCGCTGGCACCGGTAGCTCTCAACGTGATTGGCGTGCCTGCACTCGCGAAACCCTTGCCCATCGTCGCGACGAGGATGCAATTGCTCATGCAGGGGTACTTGGTTGCCGCGCGCCCGGGAAGCGCAGAAGCCGTGGCCTGCACCCTCATGTTCGCTGTGCCTGAGCCAGTTCGGCCGAGACGTACCCTGTCAGGCGGCTCGAGTCCCGCGCACCCGGTAGACGTCGCCAAGCGGCTAAAGGCGCATTGCGATAGCCACACCACCGACGAAGGTGCGAAGCCATTGAGCGTGATATGCACCATAGTGTCAGCAGCTAGAGCACTAGAGGGGTTTACTTGGATGATCGGCTCACCCACTGGGACGAATGCCTTTCCCGTGGGCATGATCGTGACGCTCCCACAGAGGTTAACTCCATTCGATGGAATCTTGGTGGTCTGCTGTCTTCCGCTTGCCGGGTAGTAATGACGAACAAGACGGTAGGTCCCCGGAGGGGCGTCGGGCATACGTACATAAACTGGATCGAAAACGCCCGGTAGCGCCATCTTCACTCCGGGGGTCACACGCACACTGCCGAGGCCGTCCCAGTCAGGACCCCCGGAAGCCGTCGAGAGGTAGTCATAGGCACTCCAACCGCGCGGTGACTCTGCCTCGAAAATGGTCGCCATACCGCCCACGACGGCGACCCTTGTATAGCCTGCACTCAGCTCGAGCACTTCTCCAATGTGCCCGTCCTCCGGGCTCACCTTCAGACGCATGGCACCTGAAGAACAACGCTCCGTCTTCGCGACCGCAAGGGAGAATTTTGAATATGGGAGTCCACTCGAGACTGCGTAGACCGCAGAACTAGGAGCAGTTCCCATCGCGAGGAATAGTGCCACTGATATCCTTAGGCACCTGCGCACTCGGCCACCGTACCGGTCAAGCCACTCTTCCAATCCGCTACGCTCCGATCCTTCTTCGAGCCTAGACACTCTCAGATCAGGCCATCACAAGTGAGATGCCCGTGTGCTTACTAGCGGTCGCTTCGAACAGATGGAGCATAGTCGATAAGAATGGCACTCTACGGAGCGATCATTAGCCTCGTATTGCTGTCAGTCGTCTCATAGCCTATTTGCTCCCCCCAGCAGCTCGTGGAGCCCTCGCTCTCGTCAATGTCACCTACTGCGTCCACATAATTGAAATTGCTCGACTCGTGCTGGTACATCGGGCCGCCGCTATCTCCCGGGATGCAGCCCGCCGAATTAGTTGTACTCACCACCACCATATGGAGTGTTGAAGAACCTGTCGGACAGGCGTTAGGGGTCCAAGTAGCGTTATTGTTTATGACACTTAGGTCCCGGACCTCACCACTCTTATATCCATCCAAGGTTATAAGACTGTACCCACCGTCGTTTACGGGCGGCACAATTTGACCTGTGACCGTGTACTCGGGAGGACTGCTATCGCCTGGGGGGCCCGCCCCAAACGTAAGGCCCAACATTGCTATTAGGTCCTATTGTCTGTACGTCGTCTTTCCCGTCACACAAGTAGTTTGTACCGTCTGGCCCTAAATAAGAAGCACCCGGGCCGGGGCCGGGTATCCACCAACCATCGCCCGCTGCGCCATAGGCGCAATGACCAGCCGTCAGTGTCCAGTGGTTGTTAGGATTTACCGCTCCGTAGGTCGCGAAGCCAGAAGTGCAGGTCGCATATCCGTCCGTATCAGCTATTTGGTCGGCTTCTACTGAGCCGTTATCACTTGTACGGCTGCTCAAGTTTTGGAGTGGAGCTTGAGGGGAAGGCAAAACGAATATAGAAGGACCAAAGTGCTCAGTCAGGTATCGCTGGGCGGCGGCGGCATAGTCCGGAAAGCTGCTGCTCACCTGCGAACTACTTAGTCCAAGGGCGCCCGCCAATAGCTTCTCATCCGTCTGTGAGGGTTGCAGCACGTTTACTTCTAGAGAATTGTCGTAATATTGTGGGAGCAAGGTGTTCGTGTGAATTCCTACAGCGGTCAATGAGCTATACTGGCCGGCAATTTCCCCCATAAGCGTGTTGAACCAGCTCCAACTGTGTTGGACGCTGACAAAGTTCACTGGGACCCCATAGGTGTTCAGGGCTTGGACGCGTGCTTCAAATGTTGACTCGTCGCTTGCCGTTGCCAGTTGAATCGTTAGCTGGGAGCTGCTTACTTCGGACCCCGCAAAAGTGTCAGGATATGTGAAAGCTCCCAGCGTTGTGACCTGATTGCCAAGGTTAGTCACTTGGTCTGCCGTAGTCGTCGCTGCAGGTGACGTAGTGGTAGTGGTGGTCGCTGCAGGTGACGTAGTGGTGGTCGCTGCAGGTGACGTAGTGGTGGTCGCTGCAGGTGACGTAGTGGTGGTCGCCTGAGATTCTGCAACACCAGTTCCAAGGGGAGAGGCGATAATCAGTAAGGACGCAAACACCCCCATGCTGGCTGACCGACATACCGGGCCGAGCTTCGCTGATGCACCCAATGGCGCAGTCAAGAGCCGCCGGTTTGTGTACCCATGAGAACTACGATTACTCTTCACGAGAAGACGCCTCGCCTTCGCCCGTAGTAGCCCGCGAGGAGTCTAGTCGATTACTTGATGCCACCGCGCCCGCGACCTTTGTGGTTTGTCGGCACGCCTCAGCCTCACCACCTGTGGCTAACTAGTTCCGCCCGTGCGAACCGCCAGTTGGCGCCTCGGTGAAACCCACCGACCCGACGGGGCCAGCATCTCGGCGCTGCGCCTGGCTCGGATGGATGAACGACATGCCCAAAGGCCGACGATCCGTCTCCGCGCGCGGCTCTGGCTGGTGGCTAAGCGCGGAGGCTAGTCGTGAGCCCGTCACACGAACGATCGTTCGCGGACGCAGGGGCTCCACGAGGCGTTTTCCCAGGTAGCTTGTGTAACGTGGCCCGTGTACGCTCCTACGTAACGCCTACCCCCATTTGTGTTACGTCGGCCGGGCTCATAGCTCCACCTCCGGTCCGATGTCGTGGCTTGGGGCACCTGGTACCGGTGCGATCGTTTGTGGCACCAGGCCGGCCAGGCGGGCAGCATCCTGGCCGGCGCGTCGTGCCCGGGCGCGATGGGCCGCTTGGCGGAGCGAGCCGACATCGGCATCGTCGCCGAGGATGCTG
>DAHWQF010000312.1 GCA_027334785.1 Acidimicrobiaceae bacterium | reverse complement strand
CAACCTGCCCGGGTGGTAAGCTGAGCGCAGCCGCGGCCCCTAGTCATGCTGGTCGTGCGCCATTGCTGGTTCACCCGTTGAGGTTTCCTGCAAGTTGTCAGAGCGTGACGAGCAGGAGGAGAGCGGTCAAATGCCTACGGGCACCGTGAAGTGGTTAAACGCATCCAAGGGCTACGGCTTCATTGCGCCTGATGATGGTAGCCCCGATGTTTTCGCCCATTTTTCGTCCATCGAGGGGTCCGGCTACCGGGAGCTCACCGAGGGGCAAAAGGTGGACTTCGAGACGGAGCAGGGCCCCAAGGGCCCTCAGGCGAAGCGCGTCCGACCGCTCTAAGCGTCGGCCCAGCGACCCGGTCACGAACCGGCAACGGGCACGCACCACCTCATGGATGTCTCATGTACGTGCGACGCGTGCTCGGATTGATGAGAGCCATCCGCGGAATAAATAAGTAGCTTGGCGAGCGCCTCGCGCAGACGCAAAACGCGTACCGGGAGGCGCCGCTTGCCGGCTTCGGGGCCAAGGCCCGTAAACGCCCGCCATGTCGTTTTGGACCTGGCGGTTGTTTTGTCGCGAACAAGGCCTGTCCAACCGCGAGGCCGCTAGAAGTCATGACGTCCCTGGCTCTTGTCGTCAATAGCGCGCCGGCCCCCGGCGGTAATTGAGGCCTTCGGGTGGGCGCTTCTCCTACACGGTCCCACCGGCGATTCGACGTGGCCGACGTCGCCTTGTTGTTCATCCGGGGCGAACTGCACGAGAAGGCCCGGCCGTGGCGCCATGGCCGAGGAGGACGAGCGGCCGCCGGCCGGTCCCGTCCTTCTTCGTCCAGAGGTACCCAGGGACGATCTCATCCCCCGAGCGCAGTTCGAAGCGCTGGCGCTCGACGCCGTCGGGGGCCTCAGCCTCGCTCACTACCAGGCCCCAAAGCTTCGTCTCGCAGTGCCCCCGGCTGCTCCCCCCGGTCACCGCGCCGCTGTTGGAGCACCGCCTCGGCGATCTCGACGGTGATCGCACCTTCGATGAGATCGGTCCGCAGGCCGAGCTTTGCGAAGGCCTCGCGTACCGGACCTTCGCCGGCTACCGCACCGAGGAGTAGATGTTCGGTGCCGATGTAGTTGTGCCTGTGGTGTAGGGCGGCCCGCAGCGCGTGCTTGAAGGCTTCCCGGCATCCAGCGGTGTACTGCAAGCCCAGAAGGGTGGCGGGCTCGGCGTCAATGGCGGGGGTCGGGGTGCCAACGCCCAGGGCGTCATAGACCTGCTCGGCCGTGACACCGAGACGGCTGATCGCTCTGGCGGCGAGACCGGCCGGATCTAGGAGCGTTCCTGCCGCAAGATGTGCCGTGTCGAGGGCGTCGGCTTCGCTGGCTTCGGCGAGTTGACCGGCGGCGGCTACTGCCATGCGAGCACGGGGGGTGAAGTGGGAGAAGGCCTTAGCCTCGGGCAGGAGCGGCTCATCACGGGCGGTGAACCTCTTTTGTGCGGCCTGTTTGGTCACACCCATGGCTGAGCCGATCTGGCTCCACGAGGCCCCCGATCCGCGTGCTTGGTCCACAAAGTGACCAATGAGGGCGTCCGCTTGGTCGTTCAGCTCCCGGGCGGTCACGACTGCGTCGGAGAGGTGGTCGAGGGACCCTCCGTGAGGGTGCAGTGACCGGACGTAGTTAATGAGGCTGTCGAGGGAAACGGGTACTGGGGTCATGCGTCAATGTTAGGTTGCCGACGGAATCTTGTCAACCATGTGTTGACCACTCGGCGCCGAAACGCACGGGAGCGGGTCAGCCGCAGCCCCATCGCCTGGCGCTCTGGTCGACATCATGGGCACTGGCCGCTCTGCACAACCCGCACGCAGGGCACAAGCTCCATGAACCGGGCCTCGACGATGTCTGCGTCCGGGGTCGCCTTGCCCCGGACGCGGAGGGGTCGCCGTACCTCAGCACCATCCGGTACGACCCGCCCGGGCGCGCGTCGAACCGTTCGAACCCGTCGGTCATCCCACCCGGCGGTAGCCATGCCTTGAGGGCCTCGGGATCGACGAGGGCGGAATAGACCCGTTCAGGCGGCGCGGCGATCGCCCGAGACGCCGTGTCTGTCCGAGGCATGGGGTCACGTTACCGGGCGGTGTGCGAGCATTATGGCGCCGAGCAAGGGCCGGCTCGCTGCTCAAGAAGCCGTCGTTTAGGGCGGCTCCGAAAGGACCAGCGGCCGCGAACATTCCTCCCGGTAATGGTCGTTCGGGGGCCACTAGGATGCGCCGCGGCGCACCCAAGCTCCTCTTTGGGCAGGCACGCCTTGATGTGGGACCAGACCAGTCGGGCGACGTCTCCCTGGTACGGCCCGAAGCGGCGTTAAGGGACGTCGGCCTGGTCCCTGGTCAGGCCATGCTGCGCTCTTCGAGGAGGTGTTCGGCCCAGGTGCCCGCTCGTAGCCGGGCCAGCGACGCCCCCTGGGCTCTCCTTTTGCGGTGGTGGGACACCTACCGGGGCACCGGCGCCGCGAGCCGCCGCTCGTAGGATCCACAGGCGTGCCCCCTCCGCCACCCACCGACCGCTTGACGTTCCACGAAATGGAACTGTTGGACCTCGACGACATGGCCGAGCTGTTCGCTGACCCGCTCGTCATGCGCCATTACGACCATCCTTTCAGCCGGGACGAGTCACGCGCCTGGGTCGAATGGGGCCAACGCCTGTACCGAGAGCACGGGCACGGCCTATGGCTCTTGCGGCTGCGCATGAGCGGCGAGCTCGTAGGCGACTGCGGCTTGACCCCTCAGGAGGTCGACGGGGAGACGTCGATCGAGGTTGGCTACCACGTGCGCAGCACCCTCCAGGGTAACGGCTACGCGACCGGGGCCGCCGAGGCTTGCCGGACCTATGCCGCCTCCGAGCTCGGGCTCAGGCGGCTCATCGCCATCATCAAGCCGGCCAATGCAGCCTCGCAACGGGTCGCCGAGAAGATCGGGCTACCGCTGGAGCGGGCCACCCGAGACAGGCACGACAATGAGGTGCTGGTCTTTTCCGGAGACCCCTCAGCCTCAAACACGTAGCGGCAGGCGTGCCTCGTTTGACTTTCGTCGTGTCCTCGAACTGCCGCGCCAGGATTCGGCACTCTGACCGCATCCGCCAGGAACAACCACCGGCCCGTCTACCAGCTCACGGCCAAGACTGAGCGCCGGAGGCGGGACCTTTACTTGGCCGATAATGGGTGTGATGCACTCGCCATTGATGTCCTGCGAGCAACGAAAACCGCGGCTCAATGTGAACATGCTGTACCAGGATTGGGCAACACCGGTAAGCAGAGATCTGTCGTCCAGTACTTTTCCCTCGTTACTAGAAGGGCTTCTTAGAGCAGAGTCGGGTCCCACAGCGCCGAAATCGCCGACGACGCAGAGGGCTCCCCGGTTCCGGCAACGGCAGGGCCTTCACGGCGCGGCGCTTCAAGACAGACCACGTACCCAAGCGCCTAACGTCGTGTAACGCTGGACGAGGTTCGGACATTGCAGGTCGTGGAGCTGTCCTGCAGCGAGACGGAGCTCTGGGCCGCCGCGCTGAGCGGCGACGGAGAGGCCTTCGCCTCCGTGTTCGACCTCCACCGAGACCGCGTGTACCTCCACGCCCTCAGGCTGGTCGCCAACGCGCACGACGCCGAGGACGTCACCGCCGGCGCCTTTCTGGAGCTGTGGCGTAGGCGCAAGTCGGTGAGGCTGGTCGAGGGCTCGACGCTGGCTTGGCTCCTCGTCACTGCCACCAACCTGTCTCGCAACACGGCCCGCAGCCTGCGCCGGTACCGGGCGTTCCTCGCCTCTTTGCCGCGCTCGGGACTGGCTCGTGGCGCCGGCGAGGCTGCCGTCGAGCGCATCGAAGAGGCCGCCACCGCCGAACGCTTGAGGGAAGCCCTCGGGTCTCTTGCTGCCCCGGACAGCGCCCTCATCGCCCTCACGGCGTTCGAGGGCCACCATAAACCTCGGCCCCGCCCCCGCCGGGGCGACCGACGTCTCGCTCAGCCTTACCTGCCTGAGCGCCGCCACTTTCTACTTCCCCGATGGCTCCACCATGAGCTGCTCTCCCGCCGACCTGCGCCAGCGGGCGCTTTACCGCCAGGCCAACGAGGTGGTCCCCCTGGCCCCCGGCCAGCACGGCGTGACCATCAAGACGAGGCATGGTGCCTCGTGGGAGCTGCAAGCTGTCTATGTGAACCAGGTGGTAAGCCCCTGGGCGACCAACGCACGTGGCGAGACCTACGGGGTCATGAACAAGAACGGGAGCCCAGACCTGGTGGCTGTGGTCATAGACGGCGGCAAGCTCGAAGGCTACGTAAAGGCGAGCGACCTCGCCTGCGCCTCGGGCCAGGACGTCGTGCGTTCGCCCGCGGAGGCCCTGGCCTGGGACAGAGCCTCCGAAGACCGGGACATCTCTGTCCCCGTGTACAAGAGCAACGGCACCACCGTGATCGGCACGTTCGTCGTGGGCAGTGCGTCGGGCCCCGGCGCCACGACCGTCCCGCTGTCGTCGCTTTCTCTGGGCTGCCAACCAGCTACCGGCCCGCCAGCATCAGCTTCGGTGCCGAGCTCGTCACCGCCCTCGACGGTTTCGCCGGCTCCTGTGACAACGGTGGAACCACCGGCGACGACACCCAAGGGGTGACAAAACGCACGCTCAGCACATAACATTATATCTCGCTCGCCAAAATCGACTTCAAACGCGCAGCCGACGGTTCGGCGCGACATCGCCTTTATGGGCGACCGAGAATACGCTGCATTGTCATGGACGTTACGGCG
>DAHWQF010000311.1 GCA_027334785.1 Acidimicrobiaceae bacterium | reverse complement strand
CTTTTGACGCCTACGGCTGCCCCACCTGCACAACGCCGATCGTTACGGCCGTCGTGCTCTACGGCCTCAATGCCAGCTTCCAGGTGTACGCCTACACGAGCGTGGAGAGCTGGGTTGTGAACACAGCCGACGCCTGATCCTGCCAGCAGCTCGCGGCTTTCTCACTCTGCTTACGGCTTCTCGTCGCGCCCCGGTCTTCAGCCTTGCTGCTCCGCTATCGTTGCGTCCTTCGTCGATGCCACCGCACTTACAGTTGGGCAAGCGTTGACCTTCCGCAGTGAGCACCGTGATCTTGGCCTGGCACCTTAGAAATGGGAAAGGTTCCCAAGGCACTTCACCAAAGAAGGAGAAGAAGAGAATGCAAGCAACCCTCGAGCGGCTCCGCCGGCGCCGTGAAGAGGAGGGCCGGGAGGGTGGCTTCACCCTCATCGAGCTCCTGATCGTCATCGTAATCCTGGCCATCTTGGCCGCCATAGTCGTTTTCGCGGTCCAGAACCTTACCGGCCAGAGTGCCAAGGCCGCGTGCTCGGCTGACTACAACACCGGCCAAACCGCGCTCGAAGCCTATAAGGCTCAAATGGGCGTGTACCCGAGCAACCTCTCTGACCTCACCACCACTGCCACCGACCCCGGCGGCAACACCGTGGGCCCCTGGCTGAAGGACGCCCTCCCGACCACCAGCGCGGCGGGCTCCCGCTACTACTTCGGTTACGCCGGCGGTGGCGGCACTGGTGACTACACCATCACTGTCTACAGCGGATCTGGCGCCAGCATCGCGGGGTGCTCGGCCCTCTAGGCCTACCCGAAAGATCAGAAGGGACCGGGGACCTACGCATCAGGCCCCCGGTCCCTGCCAGTTCAGAAACTTGCTCGCAGAACCGGAGATCGCAATGACACCCTCCACCAGTCAAGCACCCGGCCATCCGACCTCTACCCCAGCGACCATTCGTCCCCGGGCCGTCCTGAAGGCTGTTTTCGCCCGCTGGCCCGGCCTCGTCGTTTTCCTCTGCATTGCCGTCGTTTACGTCTCAACCGGCACTTATGGAGGGAACGTAAACCGCGATACCCTGAGCGCCGCCGTGGCGGCCTGGGCCCTCGGTACCCACCACACCCTCAACCTCGCCTTCCTGCACCCGAGCAAGTTGGCCTTCCCCTTGTGGATAGTCCCGGGAGCCCACGGCATGCTCGTTTCCAACCGTTTCCCCGGTGCCGTCCTTCTCGCCGCGCCTCTTTACTCTATCGTAGGCGGGCCCTACGGGCCCGTCCCGGCCACCCTCGCCGCCGCCCTCAGCGCCGCCGGCGCATGCGCCCTTCTCTACAAGGTCATCGCCAGGTTCCAACCGCCACGAGTCGCGCTCGCCGGCACGGTCCTCTTCGCGTTCGGTACCGCCACCTGGACTGTGGCGGGGCGCGAGCTCTGGGAGCATTCAGGGTCCGAGCTCCTGCTGGCTGCAGGCATGCTTGCCATCCTGGACCGCCGCTGGGTGGCCTCCGGCCTGGCACTAGGGGCCTCCGTGCTCTTCCGGCCCGACCTTGCCCTCGTAGCCATGGTTATTGGCGTGGGCTTGCTCTGGGCCGAGCGCAGTTGGTCGACCTTCATCAAGTTCGGGGCCGCTACCGGCCCCGGCGTAGCCGGCCTTTTCGCCTGGAACTGGGTCGCCTACGGACGCCTGACCGTGAGCGGTGGCTACTCGGGGGTGCGGCTGATGGGGCAAGGCCCAATCCGTCTCGTACAGAGCATCACCGGCAACCTGGTCTCACCAGAGCGTGGGCTCTTGGTATGCACCCCCATCCTGCTCCTGGCCGGCGCCGGCCTGCTCTCGGCCTGGCGCCGGTCCTCGGCCGTGCCCCGCCTGTTCGCGGTGGCTGGCCTGGTATGCGTGCTTTCCACCCTTTGGTTTACGCCGGTCACCCCTCACAGCGACGCGTTCATGACGGCGGGAGACGACTTCATCGGCAACCGCTACTGCCTCGAGAGCCTCCTGCTCGCCGCACCCCTACTGGTGGAGGCGACGGTCGTCAGCGTCCGGCGGTTCGGCACAGCGGCCGCCTGGACCCTCAGTGCGCTGTCGATAGCCTTCTTTTCTGCAGGAGCGTTCGTACAAGGCGAGACGTTGGGGGTCAACATCGACCCCTGGGACCACTGGGCACCCCTTCAGGTCGCCTATCTCTACGGAGCCTTCCCAACGGTTCTCGGAGGTGCTATCGGCATTGCAGCAGTCGGCGTAACCTGGGCACTCCTGAGAGCGAAGGGCACAGCGCTTGCCCGCCTGTCCAACCTCGGCCTGCCGAGGGAGGCCGAGCCCTCCGCACCGTCTTTCGAGCCGCAACAAGTCGCTCTGCCTCTCGCCCACGTACGTCGCCTGCGGTTCGCGGCTCCAGTCGCGCGCACTGAGGGCGGCGCCGCCGCTGTTGATGGGAGGGGCCTACCGTGTTGAACGGCAAGACAATAGCGGTCGTCCTGCCGGCGTACAATGCCGCCCGCACTCTGGCCCGTACTGTCGCCGACCTCGACAGGTCGCTCGTGGACTCCTTGATCCTGGTGGACGACGCCTCGACCGACGGCACGGTCCAGGTCGCGAGTGGCCTCGGCCTTAGCGTGATACGCCACGACGCCAACCGTGGCTACGGTGGCAACCAAAAGACGTGCTACCAAGCGGCGCTCGACGCCGGCGCCGACATCGTAGTCATGGTGCACCCGGACTACCAGTACTCGCCACGGCTGGTCCCCGCCATGGCGGCCATGATCGCGTACGGAGAGTACGATTTCGTGCTCGGGTCGAGAGTCCTGGCCCAACATGCGGTACGGGAAGGCATGCCGCGCTATAAGTACATCGCCAACCGCGCCCTCACCTTGGTGGAGAACCTCCTCCTCGATGCCAAAATAAGCGAGTACCACACCGGGCTCCGCGCCTACCGCCGAGACCTCCTCGAGTCCCTGCCGCTCGATCTCAACTCTGACGACTTCGTCTTCGACAACGAGCTAATCGCCCAGGCATTTGCGGCCGGCGCCAAGATCGGGGAGCTCTCGTGCCCCACGAGGTACCTAAGCGAATCCTCGTCCATCAACTTCGCCCGGAGCCTTACCTACGGTGTTGGCGTGTTGCGTGTGTCGCTCCAGTACTTCGCCCATCGACTGGGCGTGCGCCCACCTGAGTACCTCCGGGTGAGCCCCTCGTACCTGGGAGCCCGGGAGCCTTCTCTCGACTCCGAGCACCAAGAGCCGGCCCTACAGGAGACCCGAAATGTCCCTTCTCGACGGGCAGCCTGACCTCGGCGGCCACGCAGGGCACAAGCACTCAGTTCCCAGCCTGCAGCCATGGCGGTGCGACAAAGGAGCTGGAGCACTCGGGCTGCTGGCGGCCGTGGCAGTCCTCGCGGCCATATCAGTGGCAGTGATCTCGTCCCTTCCTAGCGCCGGCAACGTCGCCGGGACGGGGCACGCCGGCCGCGGCAGCGGCCGTCTCGGAACGCCGAGTGCCGTCGCTCGCACGACTGGCGCCGCCCTCGGGACGGTTATCGGTTCCGCGGCAATGCAAGCCTGCCGGGCCGACTACCAGACCGTCGAAGCGGCGGTCGGCTACTACCGGGCTGAGGACGGTTCGCTCCCCGGCTCAGTGCGCGCGCTCGACCCCTGGCTCCACCATGCTGCCCAGTTTCCCGGCTTCAGCATCACCATCGAGCCTCGTCACCCCGGCGTGGTCGAAGTAGCAGCCGAGGGTCGCTCTCCTTCTCCGGGGGAGGCCAACTGTGCCTACGCGAAATAGCCACGCACACCAGTGCTGACCAACAAATTCCCCCTTTTCACGCCGGAGGGCCGCCGTCTTGCATGGGCCGTCCCGGGCAATCATACTGGCACGATGGCTAGAGCTTTGTCTGGCGTGCCCTTCTGGCCCTCTCGTGCGTCCATTACCACGCGTAGGGCGGCAAGGACGACAATTGGCCAGCGTGCGGCCCTCCTCGGAGCTGTCTTTGTTTTGGCAGGTTTGGGTGCCCCCAGCGCGGCCTCAGCCGCGGTCGCACCCGGGACTTCGCCGGGAAGCCCGCCGGCCAGCCTGCCGCCCGAGGCACACGCCTGCGGGGCGCCGGCCGCCGGCCACGCCCAGTGCTTCGCCCTCCGGCTGCTCTACCCGGCGAAGGACTGGCACCCTGGGCCTTCGGCGCACGGCCCCGGAGGTGGAGGCGGAGGCGGAGGTGGCACTAGCACCGTGCCGCCCCCGCCGTCTTCGGGGTACTACCCCGGTGACCTTCAAAGCGCCTACGGCCTGGCAAGCGCGGCCGCTGCATTTGGACCAGGCCCCAGCGCTCCCACCGTCGCCATCGTTGATGCCTACGACGACCCCAACGCCGCTTCGGACCTAGCTGCCTACCGGGCCAGCCTGAGCGGGGCCACGGACCCCAACACCGGCATCGCCGACGCTGCCATCCCTCCCCTGTGCAGTTCCACCGTGACCACTCGCTGCGTGACCTTCACCAAGCTCAACCAGTCGGGCGGGACGAGCTACCCGAGAGGCGACAGCGGTTGGGGCGAGGAGATCTCCCTTGACCTCGACATGATCTCGGCCCTCTGCCCGGCCTGCAACATCGACCTTGTGGAAGCCTCGTCAGCCAGCTTCTCCAACCTGAGCCAAGCCGAGTCAGAAGCCGCGAGCCTCCACCCGGCCGCGATCACCAACAGCTACGGCGGGTCGGAGTTTTCGAGCGAGAGCAGCTACAACTCGATTTACTCCTATTCCTCGGGCACAGCCGTCACCGTTGCGAGCGGGGACAGCGGCT
>DAHWQF010000310.1 GCA_027334785.1 Acidimicrobiaceae bacterium | reverse complement strand
CCCGCCCGCTACGCTGCGGCGGCCTTGGCAGGCCCGGCGGCCTCGGCTCAGTGCTGCTCCACGGCGCCTGACGCCCGCCCACGGCCACACAGAGTGACGTCGATCTGGAAGTCGGCCGGGCCCACTGAACGAGCGACCGGGTGCGGCCGGGACGCTCCTATGCGGGGTGCAGTTGGTCGGCCATGGCGTCGATGGCGGCGGTGAAACGCTCGCCCATGCTCCCGCCAAAGTGACCGGCGTCATCGACGACGACCAGGCGGCTCGCCGGCCATGCCTTGTGCAGCTCCCACGCCGTGTCGAGCGGGCCGGAGACGTCGTGGAGACCATGGACCAGCGTGGCGGGGATGTGCGAGATCCTCGCCATGTTGGCGGCCACCTCGTTGTCGGCCAGGAAGCAGCCGTGCCCCCAGTAGTGGGTCACCAGCCGGGCAAACACCATCTGCCAGGCCAGCTCTCGTACACTCAGGTGGGGCTCGTAGCCCGGTGCCAAGGACATGTGGGTGTCCTCCCACTCGCACCAGCGCCGAGCAGCCTCCTCGCGCACCGCCTCGTCCGAGCTGGCGAGGAGCCGAGCATAGGCGGCAGCAAGGTCGCCGTGGCGCTCGGCCTCGGGCAGCAACTCGACGAAGCGGTCCCACTCGCGGGGGAACACGCGCCCCATGTCACGGGTGATCCACTGTGTTTCTCGTCTGCGTCCTGAGGTCACCGCGCCGAGCACCATGCCGAGGACTCGTTCGGGGTGACGCTGAGCGTATACGAGGGCGAGCGTCACGCCCCACGAGCCCCCGACCACTACCCATCGGTCGATACCGAGGTGCAAGCGGAGCCGCTCGATGTCAGAGACCAGGAAGTCGGTGGTGTTGGTCGACAGGTCAGAGTCCACGTCGCTTGCCAAGGGGCGACTGCGGCCGCAGCCCCGCTGGTCGAAGATGACCGCACGGTAGCGGGAAGGATCGAAGTTCCGCCGGCTGGTGGGGGAGGCCGGCGCACCCGGGCCGCCGTGCAGCCAGACCGCCGGGAGGCCCTCAGGCGAGCCGACGACCTCCCAGTACAGGGCGTGACCATCGCCCACCTCTGGGTGGCCGGGATCGTACGGCTCAATGGACGGGTACATAGCACGATCCTTCCAGACGACGTCCGGCGGTCCTCGGCCCACCGCGGCCAGCCGAAGCGGGCC
The DNA here is from genome assembly GCA_027334785.1 of Acidimicrobiaceae bacterium. Lineage (GTDB taxonomy): Bacteria > Actinomycetota > Acidimicrobiia > Acidimicrobiales > Palsa-688 > JAJZYO01. Next base: position 3,602 of record DAHWQF010000310.1, on the reverse strand, counting down.
CCCCGGGCGGGGTACCGGGGAGGCAGGCTAGATCACCGAACGCGGGGAACCCGGTCGGTGTGGTGCTGGTGAGTACTGGGGGCGCGCTGGTCGGAGGCGAAGGTCGCCGGCGTGAACCAGTGGGGTAGGGCCCGCTATGCGCCGGGTAGTGCTTCCGGCCTCTAGCCCCTGAGGCCACGTCGGGGCAAGCCCTTGTACCATGACCGGCGTGCCGAGGAGACCGCACAGTTGCCAAGTGGCAGGGAGGCCCATATGGGCCCCTCTTGCTGCCCTGGCAGCCGGGATGGACTGCGGGGATAGCCGCCCCGTGTAGCAGGGAGGGTCATGCTGGTCGGCCGCGCCGAAGAGTGCGCCCACCTCGATGGCCTGCTCGAGGACGCGCGCCGGGGGCCTTCGAGGCCTGCAACCTCGTGGCACGGAAGGGAGCCGGAGTCCCTCCGAGGCGCCGGCGGAAGTTCCTTGCACCCACGCCTGCGAGCGAAGCCTCGCCCGTCGCCCCCTGCCTTGCCACAATGGGTCGCTTTGCTGCCCTTCAGGGTGACAGGTGCCATAAGCACTCCGCTGCCATGCGCTACGTTGAGGACGACTAGTTGAACGGTCGGTGAACTGCAAGCAAACGACCCCTTACCACCGCCGCCGGCGAACTCGATGTCCCGAGCGCGGCGCTGGCCGGGGCAAGAGGCGCAGCGCAACTGAGCATCAGCCCCACGGGAAGGAGGCAGACATGACGATCACCCCCCTCGCGCCCGTCATAGGCCCAGCCAGTACGGCGTTCCTCGCCGTCACCAAGGTCTTGTGGCCTAAGGGCCTCAACACCAGCATCTACCTCGACCTCAACAACTTTTCTCGCCATACGGCGTGGGCGCACGGCTTTATGCACGCATACGCTCTGTGGCTAGGCCTCGTCGTGCTCGCCGCACTGTTCGTGATCGGCTACGGCGCGATTTGGTGGCGGCGTGCCCTCCGTCCGGCGGTAGTCATGGCGTTGAGCGGGGCCGGTACGGTGGCGGCTCTCGGTATCAACCAGATCGTTGGCCACGCAGCCGCGGAACTGCGCCCTTACGACACCTACACCCATGCATTGGTGCTGGTCGCCAAGGCCCATGACTACGCCTTTCCCTCTGACCACGCCGTCGTGACCGGGGGCCTCATTACGTCTGTTTTCCTGGCCGCGCGGGCGGCCCACGTGTACCGAAACCGTGCCCGGGCACGCACGGGCACGCAAAGGACTGTGCCCTTCCTTGTCGGCGTTGGTATTTGCAGCATCGTGTTCGGTCTTTTCCTTTGTTTCGCCCGCATTTACGTCGGCGCCCACTATCCCGGCGATGTGGTGGCGGGTCTGCTCCTTGGTGCCGCGACCGTTCTTGCCTTCTCGGTCCTCCGGCCGCTCGTCTATTGGCTTGCCGACCTCGTCACCACCACGCCGCTCCGTTTCGTGCTGTCCCGGCCCGAGCCCCGGGCCGCTCCCTCAACGGTCCCCCCGGCTTCTATTTCCGTCCAGGACGTCTCGCCCAAATAGCCACGTGGGCCGGCGCCGGCCCTGGCTAACCGGGCCCCCGGCCTAACCAGGGGCACCTCAATCCCTCGTGCCCGGTGGGGCAACGTCGTCTCTGGCCTTTGATTCCCAGTGATACTATCGCAGAGATAGCATCAGTTTGTTCACTAGTAACCGCCGCGGTGGGCGCCACCCGCTGACGGCAACCAGGCACCGGGTGCGTGGCCGAGGTCACAGTGGCCGGTGAATGAGTCGCCTGGTGGGCCCATGACTCCCCGGCCCCAAGTGATGGCATTAGCATGAAGGGGTGCCCATGAACGACGGGAGAGCTTAGATGAGCTTTTTGCATCGCGCTCACGACATAATCCAGGCCAAGGCCAACCGAGCACTGAACGCCGCCGAGAACCCGGCCGAGACGCTCGACCTCAACTACGAGCAGATGCTGGAACAGATAACCAAGGTCAGGGCGGCCCTCGTGCAGATCGCCGCCGCTCGCAAGCAGCTGGAACTGCAGGAGGACCAGTTCAGCCACACCGTGAGCCACCTCGACCAGCAGGCGGCTCAAGCAGTGCAGCTAGGCCGCGACGATCTCGCCCGGGAGGCGCTAAGCCGCAAGGCAGCTGCCCAGCAGCAGGTCGAGGCCTTGGAACCACAACACCAGCAACTTGTTGACCAGGAGCAAAAGATGGTACAGACCCTGCAGGCGCTCCAGACGCGGGTCAACGAGTTCCGTACCCAAAAGGAGAGCCTCAAGGCTCAGTACAGCGCGGCCAAGGCTTCTTCAACGGTCAACGACCAGGTTGCCGGCATCTCGGGGACCTTCAGCGACTCCGGCGCTGCCCTGCAACGGGCGCGGGACAAGATCGCGGCGACTCAGGCCCACGCCAGCGCCTTGGACGAGCTCCTTCAATCGGGCGTGCTGGAGGACCTGGGGTCGGACCAGGGCGACGAGATCGCCAAACAGCTGAACGAGCTCGGTGCCTCCTCTCAGGTCAACAGCGAGCTAGCCGCTCTCAAGGCCAAGGCGGGCTTGGCCGCTCCACCACCGCCGGCGGCCATCGGGCCCGCCCCGAGCTCGTCCGAGCCCGCCGACCAGACGGGACCTGGCCAGGCGCCGTGAGCGACATGGGGTTGACCGAGCCCGGCGCTGGGATGGACTTGGAGATGGCGGCCGCCGCCGTGCTGGCAGACAACAAAGATGTGCGCCTCTTACTGCGCGTGCTGGGCAACAACCTGAAGGAGGCCCTGGGGGACCGGGTAGAGGTGGCCCACGCGACGGGGGGCCTGTTGCACCGCCAGTCCGAAGACGTGACGAGCATAACGGTCCACTTGGACACGGACGACTACGAAGCCCAGTTGGAGCACGGCTCGGTACGCTGCACGGTCGGGCGTAGCTCGGGCGGGATCCGTATCCGCAGCGAGCAGCTTCCCGTCGAGCAGTGGCTGACCCGCCTGCTTGGCTCCCTGCAGCAAGAAGCCGTCAACAACCAGAGCGCCCAGGCCGCCCTGCAAAACGTCATCATCGGAGGTGGCACATGAGCAACATCCCTACAGACCTTCCCAAGGACGCCGGGGCCCGTCTTCAAGAACTGGAGAGCGGGCTGTTCACAAGCGACTTGTCCGTGAACGAGTTCCTCCTCGTGAAACAGGTTGGCTTCCATCCATTGGGCCTCGTAATGGGCAGTTCGATCTACCACATCGGGTTGCAGAAAGGCAATTGGGGCTCTTCGCAGGAGCTCACCAAGCTCACCGCGGCCATGTACAACGCGCGCGAGCTCGCCATGAACCGGATGGAAGAAGAAGCGGACCAGCTCGGAGCAGATGGCGTGGTGGGGGTCCGCCTCGACGTCAACTTCTACGAATGGGGCCACGACTCGGCCGAGTTCATCGCCGTCGGTACGGCCGTTAAGGCCGAAGACGGCAACTCGTACCGCAACAAGTTGGGTAAACCGTTCACCAGCGACTTGAGCGGGCAAGACTTCTGGACTCTGGCCCAGACTGGGTACATGCCGCAGGCACTCGTCATGGGGACCTGCGTCTACCACATCGCCCACCGCGGCCTCGGCCAAGTTGTTAGCCAGGTCGGCCAAAACCAAGAGCTCGAGAA
>DAHWQF010000030.1 GCA_027334785.1 Acidimicrobiaceae bacterium | reverse complement strand
GCGCTCTCGGCCCGCAGCGAAGTGGCCTTCGCTTTCTCGACGCCGGCGATGGCCCGGGGCTGGCGAGCCGGCGACCGCTTCTCGGTCAAGATCTGAGGCGGTTCAACCTACTTCTACTTACTGCACTCAGACCGGCCCCCTTTAGCTGCGCGAACATAGCGAGGTCTTCTGGTGGGAATGAGTAGCCGACAAGTGTGATCTCGTCGGCCTGGGACAGTTCCGCTGCGGCCTCGTGCCAAAGCCAGCGGGTCACGGGGTATGTATCGCCGGCTCCCGCTCGCGCCCGGGTCAGAAGGCGTCCTCTGCGCTCAGAGCGTACGCCTGCCCCCGCTGGGGCCCGCTGAGAGCCTCGACCGCCAGCCGCAACGACCAACCAGACGCTGGCTCGCCCAACCCCCAGGCGTACCAGCGGGCGGACGCGGCGGCACTTCCCACCTGTGCCGAGCGGGCCGCAAAGGCGTCACCGATGCCGGCCAACGCAGCCAGCACACACCAGGCGTCGAAGCGGCCCCGTGCCGCGCCGCGCCGGCGACCGTGGGCCCCGCCGCTCCCGGCGGCCCAGGCCATGGCGGAGATGGCCGTTTCGGGCCGCAGCTCCGTCATTTCTCGTGGTCGCGGGCCAAGCGCCATGACCGCGTCCAGTGCCGTGCCGGCCGTGCCGGCGGCCTCGACCCGGCCGTTGGACTCCGCCGCCCACGTGAGGGCGAGCTGTTCGAGGGCCTCGGTCACCTCGTCGGCCGGTGCTCTGCCCGGGCGCGGACGCGACGCCGGCCGGGGACGGAACGGCACGAGCGCGGGCATCGGAGGCGGCGGCGACTCGACCTTTCCGGTCTTGTACTCGGCCAGCGCGTAAGCCGGTTCCCAGGGCAGGAGGTAGAGAGGCAGGTCGAGGACCTCGGGCAGCGCCCTGGCAACGGGGTCCTCGCTCAGGTCTTCGCCTCGGAGGGCACGTTCGTGGGCGGCCATGGCGGCCTGGGGCGTGGCGTGGAGATGGGGGGCCAGGTCCTCCCAGCTGTGCGTCGATGCCGCCACCTCGGGTAGCGGGCCGAGCACGAACCGACCGGAAGAAGTCTCGAGCATCAGAGCCGCCCACGACCCGGGCGCTTCCAGGCACAGCCTGTACTCGATGCGGGCGGACACCGCCCACAGCTGCTTGCCTCGCTGCGAGGCCGAGCGGCAGGCCTGGCGAAGGGCGTCCAGCGCCTCCCAGGCGCCCTCCGAGACGAGCTCGTCTGCGTGGAGGGAGAGGAGGTCGAGGTCCCCACCGTCGACCAGCTCGACCGACTTCGGCGACAGGCGTGCCGCGTCCGAGCCTTCCATAGCGGAGACCCAAGGTAGCCAGTGCCCCAGCTCGACCGGCACCCACCTGCGCGTGTTCAAGCCCAGTAGAGGCACAATTCGAGGCTTTGTACCGGTACAACAACCCAGGAACTAGCTCGTTGGACCCTTGACAGGACCTCGGCCAGCTTGGTACAGTGTCAAGCAACTCGGTACGTGTCGCCACCACAGAGTGGTCACGGGCCGGGGAGCAACCGGGGGTGGACCGCAGGGCGGCTGCCGATCAGAGCGGTGGTTTGCTCTGCTCACGAACACACTCACAGGGAGGGCAATTGAAGAAAGGGATAACTAAAGTCGTCGCGGTCAGTGCCGCGATAGGGGCGGCCGTGGTCCCCGGAGGGACCAGTTGGGCGAGCCAACACGGCGTCAAGTCGAGCAATGCAACGTCGTCCTACGTGCCAAACGTCCCTATAGCGGTGGCCGCGCCCTACATCCAGACGCTGGACCCGTCGGATTGGGCCGCCCAGATCCTCGTGGACCAGGGGACCTTGATGGAAGGCCTCTACGGTTACAGCCCGACCGGCCAGGTCGTGCCCAAGATAGCTACCCACTACGCGGTCTCCGACGGAGGCCTCGTCTGGACCTTCTACCTGCGCCACAACGCCAAGTGGTCCAACGGTGCCCCGGTCACGGCGCAGGACTTCTACTACTCGTGGATGCGCACGGCGTCGCCGAAAAACAGCTCCGACGCTATGTGGGCGAGCGTCATGAACTACGTCTCCCAGTCGTACGCCTACCACGACGGGAGCGCGCCGGCGAGCGCAGTCGGCGTGAAGGTCATCAACCCGTACGAGATCCAGCTCAGGCTCTCGGCACCTCACAACATCCTGGGCGAGATGCCGATCGCCGGCTCGATGCCGCTCTACCCGCCGTCGCTCGAGGCACACCCGACCAACTGGTACCTGCCCAAGTACTTCGTGGGAGACGGCCCGTACATCTTGAAGAGCTTCGTACCGAGCGGCGAGATGACCATCGTCCGCAACCCCGACTACGTCGGGGCATCGGGTGAGGAAAACGTCGGCAACATCCAGGAAATGAACCTCGTCCCCCAGTCCAGCGTCCCCGTCGAGGACTACCTCGCGGGCAAGTTGGACATCGCAGACGTCGCTACGCCGTCGGACTACAAGTACGTGCTCGACCACCCGAGCTTGAAGTCACAGCTGCACGTCCAGACCGACAACCAGGTCGAGTACCTCCAATGGGACAAGTCCACGGAGAGTTCCCCGCTTGAGAGCCTCGACGTGCGGCAGGCGATCGCGATGGCGATCGACCGCCAGCCGATCGTGAACAGCGTGCTCGCCGGCATGGCCGGCGCAACCAACGTCTTCGGGTTCAAGGGCTGGCCGACGTACTCGCTCCAGCACCCGCTCACCTACAACGTGACAAAGGCCCGCCAGCTGTTGGCCAAGGCTGGCTACCCGGGAGGTAAGGGTTTCCCGACCATAGAGATCTACGCAGAGGTGGCGAGCGTCAGCCCCAACAGCATCCCGATCGCCGAAGCCGTGGCTGCGGAGCTCAAGCAAAACCTCGGGATCAACACCCAGATCACGCCGGAAAACGCCACCCTGTTCGGCGACATCACCTACGCCGGCCTCAACTCGTTCGTGAAGCCCGGCTACGTGATCGGCGGCGGCACGCCCAACTGGAACGACGTGACCAGCCTGCCCATCGAGTCCAACCAGGACCTCTTCAACTACGGGACAGTGGGTCCGCTCTCGTTCCGCCAGCACATAGCCCCGGCCTTCTACAACGCCTACAACCCGTCGGACGTGGCCCTGATGGGCAACCCCACCGACGCGAGCGAGGGGACCAAGCCGGCTGACTGGGTACCGCTCGAGAAGGCGGCCAAGGCAGACATCGCCTACCTCAACGCATGGGACGCCAAGCAGCCGCTTGCTTACCGGCAGCTCTACTTGGATGTGCCTGGCACGGAGACCAACCAGCAGCTCTGGGACGGCCTGGTGCAGGCCTGGCACCAGGCCAAGACGCCCGCTGCGTTGCACACCGCGTGGGTGAACGCCTGGAAGTTCCTCGGTTCCTACAGCATCGGCAACGGTGGCGCCAACCTAGGCTTGAACGAGAAGGTCTGGATCAAAGAGCACGAGACCCAGGCCATCCACAACGTCTGGATGTGGAACCACGAGCTCGCCGGGACCGTCAACCAACAACAAGGCGTCAGGTTGGCGGCCAAACTCGATAACTACATGCTCCAGAACGGCTACGGCATCCCCCTCTACTACTACGAGACTTTCCTCCTCGAGAAGCCCGGCCTCACCGGGGTCCAGGCCAATCCCTGGTCTTGGGGCGCCGTGTTCCAGATGCAGTACCTCAACTACAACGGCCAGGCCTGACAGCGGCCAGACAGGCCAAACAGACGGCAACTGCTCCAGGCCGTGACGGCGAACAGTGGCACCAGGGCGGTGGGCTACCGAGCTTTCGAAGCTGCTCGAGTACCCACCGCCTTGGCCTTGCTCGCCGCCGCCCCCGCCCGAGGCTATGGTTTCGGACTAGGGCCTTGGATAGGCACCCGTTTCGCCAAACGTACGTCGCTACTCCCGTGGGAGGGTAGCCCGTGGAGAAAATGGCTCTACACAAAACAAGTTCCGATGGGGCGGGACGGGGCCCCGAGGTGGCGCGCCTCACGGTGCGCGACCTCGCCTCGCAGGCCGGCGTCTCCCCGATGACGGTTTCCCGGGTCTTGAACAAGCGCCCGGACGTGGCCCCCGGGACGCGTGAGAGGGTGGAGCACATCATCGCCCAGTCCGGCTTCGTGCCCGCTCGCGCGGCCAGCGCGAGGCGGGAGGGGCGGCACGGGCTTGTCGATTTGGTGGTGCCGGCACTCGATACGGCGTACTCCCTCGAGATCGCGCGGGGAGTCGAGGCTGCACTGGAGCCGACCGGTTTCCGTTTGGTGCTCTCGTGCACCCATTCTTCGAGCCGCGACCTGGCCAGGCAGGAGCGTATGTGGCTGGCGAAGCTCTCGCAGGGGAGGACCGACGGCGCCATCCTCGTCCTCTACGCGGAGCAGTCTCGCCGCCTCGGGGAGCTTCGGCGCCGGCACATCCCCTTTGTCGTGGTCGACCCTGTCGGCGACCTCGGGCCCGACGTCCCCTCGGTCGGGGCAACCAACTGGGCAGGCGCCCGCGCGGCAACCGAGTACCTGCTGTCACTCGGCCACTCGCGCGTGGCGTTCATCGGAGGGCCACTACAGCAGCTCTGTGCCGCCGAGCGCCTCTCCGGCTACCGTTCCGCCCTCGACGCGGCCAGCGTCCCAGAGGTGCCCGAACTGGTGCGCCCGGGCAACTTCATGGACGACATGGGCTACAAGCAGACCCTGGCACTGATGGAGCTCGCCGATCCCCCGACCGCGATTTTTGCTGGGAGTGACAGCCAGGCCCTCGGCGCCTACGCCGCGCTCAGGGAGCTCGCGAAGCGCGTCCCCGAGGACGTAAGCGTCGTAGGCTTCGACGACACCCTGCTCGCGCCGCTGGTTACGCCGGCCCTCACCACTGTCCGCCAACCGCTCGCCGAGATGGGCCGCTTCGCCGTACGCGACCTCTTGCGCCTCCTCGACGGCAAGCCCCTCTCCAGCATGCGAGTGCAACTCGCGACGACCCTCGTGATCAGGAGCTCGTGCGCGCCGCCCGGGCGCGGGTCGTGACGATGCAGACCGCAACCGCGACGGCCACTGAGGTTCCCGTTGACGCGGGGTCCGCCGGCACGGCGCTGGTGCCCGTGTGGAAGAAATGCGTAGGCGCCGGCCGGGCGGCCGAGGCGCTCCGGGCCGACTTCCAGCGCCACTTGGAGCTGGCGCGAAAAGAGATCGGCTTCGAGTACCTCCGCTGTCACGGGCCGCTCTGCGACGAGATGATGGCCTACCGCGAGGCCGGTGGGGAGCCCGTCCACAACTGGCAGTACCTCGACATTGTCTACGACCACTGGCTCTCGCTCGGCATCCACCCGTTCGTGGAGCTGTCGTTCATGCCCTACGACCTGGCCCGCGGGGGCGAGACATGTTTCTGGTGGCAGGGGAACGTCACACCCCCCAAGGACTGGGGCCGGTGGGAACGGCTCGTGGCAGGCATGGTGGCGCACTTCGTCGAGCGCTACGGGCTCCCCGAAGTGCGGCGTTGGTACTTCGAGGTCTGGAACGAGCCCGATCTTTCCTTCTTTTGGGAAGGTGCCGACTTCCAGGCCTACCTGGAGCTTTACGAGCGGACGGCGAGAGCCGTCAAGTCGGTCTCCCCCGAGCTGCGCGTCGGCGGCCCCGCCACCTCCGGGGCGGAGGGGACCACAACCGAAACGCCGACCTTCGGAGAACGCTTCCTGGCGGCCTGCGCCGAGCGCGCCCTCCCGCTCGACTTCTTTTCCACCCACCCGTACCCAACCTTCCACCCAGTCGACGTCTCCGGCAACGGCGCCATGGGGTGGCTCGGGCCCGACCGGCTCCAGACCGACCTCGAGCGGATAGACAAGCTGCTGGCGGCCAACGGTTACGCGCACCTGGAGCGGCACCTCACCGAGTGGAACTCGAGCCCGAGCCCGCGCGACCCTTCGCACGATACGGCTTTCATGGCGCCTTTCATCGTGCGGAACAACCTTGTTGCCCGCGACCGGGTGGGTTCACTGTCCTTTTGGGTGGTGAGCGACATCTTCGAGGAGGGCAGGCTCGGCGACGGGCCCTTCCACGGGGGCTTCGGGCTATTGAACGTCCAGGGCCTGAAAAAGCCGTCCTTCCACGGCTACTGGTTCCTCTCGCGGCTCGGGCCTGCGGAACTTGCGAGCGGCGACTCCTTCGTTGCCACGAGGCGCGGGGACGGGACGCTCGCCATAGTCTTGTGGAACTACTGCCATTACCGAGATGGCGCGCGCCTCACGCCCGAGGTCGTCGATCCCTACGGGCTCTTCGAGCAAGGCCCGCAGAAGCGCTTCCAGCTCAGCCTGACGGGCCTGGAGGGGCCTCTCCGGGTAGCGACCACTCGCTTCGACCGAGCCCACGGGAGCGTTTACGACGCCTGGGCGGAGATGGGCAGGCCGGCGCACCTTTCCCGCGAGGACGTGGCGGCACTTCGCACTCGCGCCGAGCTTGCCGTCACGGTCGAGCGCACGGCAGTGGGGCCGGATGGGCTCCGGCGCGAGGTCGTCGTGGAGCCTCACGGCGTCGTCCTCGTCGAGGTGAGCCCGTTAGGGGGGAGGGCACCGTGGGCCTCGTGAAGTACCTCACCAAGCGCTTCTTCGCGATCCTCGTCACGATCTCGCTCGTCCTCGCCGTCGGGTACGTGTTGATTTACATTTCGCCCGGGACGTTTTACAGCGCCGCCAACATGGGGCAGGGCTTGAGCCAGCTGCAGGTATCGGACCCAGCGCTCTACACCCAGTACCTGAACAGCCTGAACAGCCGCTACGGGCTCAACCAGCCCCTTATCGAGCAAGTAGGGAAGTACGTCTGGCACTCGCTCAGCTTCAACTTCGGCACCTCGTTCCAGAACCCCTCCGTGCCCATCGTCCACCAGCTCGCGTCGGCCCTTCCTATCAGCGCCATCCTCGCATTCGGCGCGATCGGCTTGGCTGTCGCCTTGGGCGTGCCCCTCGGGGTGCTGGCGGCCCTCAAGCGCAACACTTGGCTCGACTCGGCGCTGACCAGCGTTTCGATGGTGGGCCAGGCCATCCCGGCCTTCGTGCTCGCAGTGCTACTAGTGCTCGTCTTCGGCGTTTGGTTCCCGGGCATCCTGCCCGTGAGCGGTTGGGGCAACTTCGGCGAAGCGGTTTTGCCCATCGTGGCGCTGTCGGCGGGCAATGTAGCCGTCGTGACGCGCTACACGCGCGGGAGCATGGTCGAAGCCCTGCGCCAGGACTACGTGAGGACGGCGGAGGCCAAGGGCATTCCCTACCGCCGCGTCGTCCTCCGCCACGCCCTCCGCAACTCGCTAGTGGCGCTGGTCACGGTGATCGGCCCGACCTTTGCCTTCACGGTCCTCAGCACCGTATGGGTGGAGCAGATCTTCACCATACCGGGGCTCGGTACGCTGCTCGCCACAGCCTTCCAGAACAAAGACGTCCCGATGTCCATTACGTCGGTGTACATCTTGTCGCTGCTCATAGTGGGGATGAACCTCGTGGTGGACCTTCTCTACCGCGTGATGGACCCGCGAGTGAAGCTGGAATGAACCGCCATCCCACTGCCGTGTCGGAAAGGGAGGGGCTGTAGTGGCCGCAATAACCGCGACGGCCGGGGTGGCCGTCCGTGCTCCGAGGCGTCATTCGCAACTGTCGCTCGCCTGGCGGCGCTACAAGCGCAACAGGTTGGCCCTGGCGGGTGCCGTCGTCGTGTTCGTCTACCTCGTCCTCGGCCTCATCGGCCCCTGGGTTGCCCCGCAGAACTACGCCACGACCAACTTCTTGTACGCGAACCACCCTCCGTCGCTCCGCTTCCCCTTCGGCACCGACAACCTGGGTCACGACATGCTCTCCCAGGTCCTCTGGAGCATGCGCAACGCCATCGAGGTTACCTTCGGGGCATCGCTCTTGTCGCTCGTGATCGGTGTCGTCCTCGGGCTGTGGGCCGGCATGCGCGGCGGCCTAGCGGACATGGTAATCATGCGCCTCGTCGACTTCATGTTCGCGATCCCCGGCTTTTTCTTGAGCCTTTTCCTCGTTGTGGCCATGGGGTACACCATTCTGCCCGTATTGCTGGCCATCGGGATCCCAGGCTGGGCGCAGTATGCCCGGCTCGTCCGGGGCCTCGTGCTCGGCATGCGCAACGGGGAGATGGTGGAGGCCGCTCGCGCCTTCGGCGCTTCCAGGGCACACATAGCTCGGCTGTACCTCCTGCCCAACGTGGCCAACAGCGTGTTCGTTGCGTTCGCCTTCGGCGTCCCTTTCGACTTGATAGTGATGGCTGGCCTCTCGGTAGTCGGCCTCGGGCTCCGTCCGCCGCTCCCGTCCTTCGGCAACATGATCGCCCAGGCCGGTACCAACGTGCTTGGTTACCCCTGGCTCATGTACTTCCCGGCGGCCATCTTCGCAGTCATATTGATCTCGTTCCTCTTCGTCGCCGACGGGCTGCAGGAAGCTCTCAACCCCAAGGCAGACGAGGGTGGCCGGATCGGGCGTCAACGTAGGGGGGGCCGGGCGCGACGGCTCGGTAGCAGGGGAGCGTTCTGATGGCCGAGGACCTGCTCTCCGTCGAGGACCTCCGCGTGGAGTTCGAGCGCAGTGACGGCACGGTCTATGCGGTGAACGGGGTCGACTTCTCTGTGGCTCCGGGCGAGACCCTGGGCATAGTGGGGGAGAGCGGCTCGGGGAAGTCCGTCTCGGTCCTCTCGATCATGGGCCTCCTACGGGGTAACGGCCAGGTGACCGGTGGGACGGCGAAGTTCATGGGAAAGGACCTACTGAAGCTGCGCCGGCGCCAGCTAGAGGACATCCGGGGCCGCGACATAGGGATGATCTTCCAGGACCCCATGTCGTCCCTCAACCCGACCATGCGTATAGGCGACCAGATCATGGAGGGGATGCTTGCCCACCAGTACACCAACCACAAAGGGGCGTTCAACCGCGCCCTCCAGTTGTTGGAGGAGGTGGGCATACCAGAGGCCAGGGCCCGTTTCAGGAGTTACCCGCACGAGTTCTCCGGGGGCATGCGCCAGCGCGCCATGATCGCGATGGCCGTCGCTTGCGAGCCGCAGCTGCTGATAGCCGACGAGCCGACTACCGCTGTCGACGTCACCGTGCAAACCCAGATCCTCGTGCTCTTGCGGGAACTGCAGCAAAAGCAGCGGATGAGCGTCGTGTTGATAACCCACGACTTCGGCGTGGCGACCAACGTGTGCGACCGCATCATCGTCATGTACGCCGGCAAGGTGATGGAAAGTGCTCCCCTCGCAGACTTCCTCGCCCGGCCTGCCCATCCCTACACGATCGGCCTGAGGCGCTCGGTCATCGAGGTGGGCACGCAAGCCCACCAGCTGAAAGCGATCCCGGGGGTCGCGACGACCCTCATGGCACCTCCGCACAACTGCCCCTTCGCTGAGCGCTGTCAGTGGGTGACCGATCTCTGCCGGGCCGAGGTCCCCGAGCTCCGCCCGCTCTCCGACGGTCACTTCGTGGCATGCCACCGGGCCGAAGAGGTACTGGCAGAAGCCGGCGCCAATGGGGCGGAGCGGGCCGCGCCGAGGGGGGATGGGGCTTCTGCCTCGGCCAGGAGCCGAGGAGCGTGGTCCCAGGCAGGCGACGAGGCGACGCTCCATGCCTGACGAAGCAATCCCGGACAGGCCGATCTCGGACGGGCCGATCTTGAAGGTGGACGCTGTCTCCAAGCACTTCAAGGTCCAGGGCCGCACCCTGCGCGCCGTCGAGCGGGTGTCGTTCGAACTGGGCGCCGGCCAAACACTCGGGCTGGTGGGGGAGAGCGGCTCGGGCAAGTCGACGCTCGGCAGGCTAGTGCTCCGGCTGCTCGAGGCCGACGAGGGCAAGGTCGTCTTCCAGGGCCAGGACCTGGCCAAGCTCTCCGCCCGCGAGCTGCGAGCCCGCCGGCGTGACATGCAGATAATCTTCCAGGACCCTTTGGCGGCCCTCAACCCGCGCATGACGGTGGGCGCCGCCATCGAAGACGCGATGGCGGTCCAGGGGATAGGTGGTTCGCCAAACGAACGTCGCCAACTGACGGGGGGACTGCTGGAGCGCGTCGGCATGCCGGTGTCGGTGGCCGAGGCCTACCCGTTCGAACTGTCTGGCGGGCAGCAACAGCGGGTCGGGATAGCCCGCGCCCTCTCCGTCGGGCCGAAGCTAGTGGTCTGCGACGAGCCAATTTCCGCCCTGGACGTCTCGGTGCAGGTGCAGATCATCGAGCTATTGCGGCAACTGCAGACCGAGCTCGGCATGACCTACATCTTCATTTCGCACAATCTCGGCGTGGTGCAGCTGGTCTCCGACACCGTGCTCGTGCTCTACCTGGGCGAAGTGGTCGAGCAGGCGAGCTCCGCGGAGCTTTTCGGGCGCCCCCTGCACCCATATACCAAAGCGCTCATGAGCTCGGTCCTGAAAGTGCCCGAAGCGGCGGAAAAGAGGGTTCCCCTCGTTGCGCTTTCCGGGGAGATCCCGTCGCCGCTTTCGCCGCCCGCGGGCTGCCCGTACCACCCGAGATGCCCGCTCGCGACCGACCAATGCAAGCGGGAAAAGCCACAGCTGCGAACGGTGTGGGTGGGCCACATGGCGGCCTGTCACCGCGCCGAGGAGGTGGGGACCATGGGGACGTCACCGACGGCGCTCGCAGCACCGCCGGAGCTGGCTGCGTCGTAGCCAGCGCGCCTATCCGAGGAGCGGGAGGAAGGGGGCCTGCAACCAGATGAGCATCCGGGCAGCCGCGTGCGACCTCGTGGGCGGCGAGGAGCGGGTCAAGCAGCCGTGCTCCTGGACCGACGGCTTCATAGTCCCGCCTTGCGTGCCCGTCACGCCGTCTCGGAGCTCAGGGCCTCGACAACGAGAACTTGCGTTCCGCACCACGCGGCACCAAGGTAGCCCTTTACCCAACCGCCCATAAGGGCCGTTATGTAAAGTTAGAGCACGATAACGGGGGCGGTCCGCCCCGAAATCCCCTAGTGATAGGAACTCTGCCCGATGGCTCCTCCCACTACGGTGCTGGGCAGGGATTAACAACGCCCTCACAATATTGGGCCGGAATTAACTACGCTACGAGCATGGAATGCCGGCCCAGCGGTTTGGCGGCCCCGCCGGAGTGTAAGGAAAACACCACCGACGACGGCTTGTGGACGGCAGTCGGGCAGGCATTAACTACAACCGCTCCCGGCGGTTGCGCGCCAACTCTCCGGCTAGCTCAGGGCTAGCTCCAGCGATAGCGCTCGTACGCTTATCGGATTACGTCACTGTGACGAAATAGGCGGCCTTAGCCAGAGGCGCACCCTAGTATGCCTTTGGCATGCGGAGAGGTCGTTGGTACAGCCGTTGGTACAACTGGACCGGCGTGGTGCTCTGGGCCACCCACGTCGTCATGGCCCAGCTGGGCGTGTACCGCTGCCCCCGCTGCAAGGGGAAGCTCAACTACCGGTGGTGGTGCAAGCAATGCGGGGGCTACCGCTTACCGAGGCGCTGAGCCTGTCGTCTAGCCAAACCGCCTAGCTGCCATCTGGCCGAAACGTCGGGCCGGCGCCTAGCCGCGCCTAGCGGTCGCCTAGCGGTCGCCTAGCCGCGCCCAGCGGTCGCCTAGCGGTCGCCTAGTCGCGCCCAGCGGTCGCCTAGCCGGCATTGAGGCGCCGGAGCAATTCGGTCTTTATCGCCGGCCTGCTCGCGAACACCAGCAACACGCTCGCCTCCCGGCTCGAGCGCTCAGCAACGTCGCCGGCGAGGGCAGCCCTACTACCGCGGCTGACAGTCACGGCGTGGGCGGCTCGCACCGCTACTTCGCACGCCGCGGCCCGGGCGGCGGGCATGTCTTCGGCGCTCGCGGTGTCGAGCTGTTCCCGGCGCGCTATGAGCTCCGAGTCGAGCCCGGAGGGGCCGAGCAGCGAGCAACAGCGTTTGGCCACGCCCAAGGCAAACGAACCGTTGAGCCGCAGGCCCTCGGAGGCCTGATGTGCCTCCTCGTAGGGATGGACGCCCAGCACCTGCTCGGCACCCATGGCGACACCCTCGAAGCGCAAGCTCACGGTGCTGGTGGCGTTGAGGGCGGCGAGCCGGGCCGGCGCCACGGAGAGCCCCGGGTGCTCGCGGGCTCCCATGTCGAACTCCACCGTCGTGTTGTCCGGCCCTCGTGCCACCACGAACAACCTGTCGACAATCCCCCACCCGCTAACCCAGGGGGCCTCACCCTGCAGGCGCCAACCATGGCCGTCGGGTTGGGCGGCCAGGCGCACCGGCCCCGGCATGAGCCCGGTCAGCACTACCCCACCCTTGCAGCGGCCCGAGATGACCTCGTCGCGCACCTCTTCGCGCCAGGGCGCAGGAGTTTTTGGGCTGAGGACGGCGCCGAGGAGGCGGAGGTGCTGTGCCCACAGGAACGTGGTCGCCACGCACGCCGCCGCCAGTTCCTCGACGACGGCACAGACCTGGCCGTAGTCGAGGCCGAGCCCTCCTTCGGCCACGGGTGCGTAAACGCCGTACAGGCCGGCCTCGGCCAGGGCGCTCAGGTGCGAAGCCGGCACCACCGGGGCCGCGTCCACGGCGCCGGCTTCGTTCCAGAAGCGCTCGGAAAGCTCTCTGATCCTGGCCAGGGCGGCCGGGGGCAGGCTGGAAAGGGCGGGGGCATCGAGGTCCGCTCGTACTGCGGGCGCCCCGGCAGTGGGGGCGAGTGCTGCCTCGGGCATCCCACCAACCTAGGGGAGGGGTGGCGCGCCCCTCTACGCCAACGGAGGGCCTAGGCGGGCCCGCCCAGGCCCCTGGCGAGAGCTTGCACGGTGCGGCTCGGGCTCGGGCGGCCCAGTTTGGCGGCGAGCCACACGCTCGTTCGTGCCAGCGCCATGAGGTCCACGCCGGTTGAGACCCCGAGCCCCTCGAGCGCCCACAGCAGGTCTTCGGTGGCGAGGTTGCCGCTGGCGCTCTTGGCGAACGGGCAGCCTCCGAGCCCGCCCGCCGACGCGTCCACCGTGGTCACCCCCCAGCGCAGGGCCTCCAGCGTGTTGGCGAGCGCCTGGCCGTAGGTGTCGTGGAAATGGACGGCAAGCTGGCTGGGGGCCACGCCGGCGCCGGCCAGCAGTTCGATCAGCCGCCGGACCGCTCCAGGGGTCGCCACCCCTATCGTGTCGCCAAGGGAGATCTCGCGACAGCCCATGGCCAGCAGTTGACGGGCCACCGCGACCACCTCACCGGGGTCGACCGTGCCCTCCCAGGGGTCGCCGAAGCACATCGATATGTAGCCGCGGACTGCCATCTCCCGCTCCCTCGCCCGCCGGGCCACTTCGGCGAAGACAGCGAGGCTCTCGCTCCGGCTGCGGCCCAGGTTGGCCCGGGCGAAAGACTCCGTCGCGCTCGCCGGCAGGGAGACCTCACGGACCCCGAGAGCTACGGCCCGTTCGAACCCTCGCAGGTTGGGCACGAGGACGGGTTGGCGTACCTCGGGCCTAGACGGCAGGCGGGAGATGAGCTCCTCCGCGTCTGCCAGCGGGGGTACGGCTTCGGGGCGGGCCAGGCTCGTCACCTCGACGACCCGGGTCCCGGCCGCCACCAGACGCTCAATCAGCTCGAGCTTGGTCTCGACGCTCACCAGACCAGGCTCGTTTTGCAGGCCGTCGCGTGGTGCGACTTCGTAGATGGTCACCCGCTCGGGGAGCCCCGGGAGCGCGACCGGCGCGGGACGCACGGCGGCCGACCGGCCCGTGCCCGGGGCTCCCTCCTCGGGGCTCGGGGCTCGGGTCGCCGTCTGGGTCACCCCTCCCCCACGCCTGGCGCCGGGACCAGTTCGAACAGGAGGTCGCCCCGTTGCACATGTGCCCCCACCCCGAACCCGACCCGCCCCACCTTGGCATCGAAGCGGGCTTGGAGCGCGTGCTCAGTCTTCATCGACTCGAGCACTCCGAGCACGTCGCCGGCCCGGACCTCGTCGCCGGCGGCCACGAAGATGGCTACGAGCGTGCCCGGTAGCTGTGCGATCACATGTTCTTCCCTCGGGGGGCGC
>DAHWQF010000309.1 GCA_027334785.1 Acidimicrobiaceae bacterium | reverse complement strand
CAGCTCGCCGGGCAGGGTGACACCCCTTCTCCCGACGACGCAGTGGGCTCCGCGGCCGAGGTCCGGTGCCAGTGCCGCGGCCCGGACCGCTTCACCCGTCGGTTCATCTAGTAGGCCATCGGTGCCGTAGGAGGTTCTCGGCTCAGGGCTGAGGGTCACTGGTGCAGACGTCGGGCTCGCGCTGGCCGAAGCGAGGGTAGAGGGCTCGGGGGCCGGCGCTGGGCCAGAAGAAGTGACCAACGCGGGCTCGGGGGCCGGCGCCGGGGGCGCCGGGGCGGCCGAGGCGAGGATAGAGGGCTCAAAGGCCGGCTCCAGGTCAGCAGGCGAGAGCGGCCCGGGGTCGTAGGAGGGTGCGGGCTGTGCCGCCGGCACCTGGGGCAGGTCGCCTGGCGGTTCCTCGACCAGTTCGGAGGGGACCTTGACCCGGGCCACGAGGCCGCTCGAGTGCGACGGCTGGAGCGAGGCGGTGACGCCGTGGCGGGCCGAGAGACGGCCGGCGACGAAGTGGCCCAGGTAGCGACCGGGAAGGTCCTGCTCGAGGGTCTCGCCGGCGAGGCGCCGGTTGGCCCTGGCCAGCTCTTCCTCGCCCATGCCGATGCCGGAATCGACGATCACGACCACGTAGCCCCCTTCGAGGAACCGCCCGTACACGTCCACCTGGGAACCCGGCGGGGAAAAGGCGAGAGCGTTTTCCATGAGCTCGGCCAGGATGTGCACGAGGTCGGTGGTGGCCGAGCCGGAGATCATGGCGGGGTCGAAGTGGTGGAGGCGGAGGCGCTTGTAGTCCTCGACTTCGGCGGAGGCCGCCCGGGCGATGTCCATGGCGGGGACGGGGGCGTCCCACTGGCGGGCTGGGCCGCTGCCGGCCAGGATGAGGAGCGACTCGGCGTTGCGCCGCATGCGGGTGGCCAGGTGGTCGAGGCGGAACAGCTGGTCCAACTTCTGGGGTTCGGCCTCTCCGAGCTCGAGCTCGGAGATGTACTCGAGCTGGCGGGTCACGAGGTTTTGGTTGCGGCGCCCGAGGTTTACGAACGCCTCGGCGAAGCTTTGGCGCAGGGCCGTCTGCTCGGCTGCCAGCGCGACGGCGGCGTTGCCGAGGGCTTGCATGGCGCGGGCCAGGCTGGCGAGCTCCGGGGGCCCGCTCTGGTCGAGCGCGCCGAGGAGCGCCGGGAGCTCGGCGCCGGGGTTGTCGAGGGCGGCCTGGACAGCGGCCGGCACGGCGACCGTGATGAATTCTTGGACCTGGTGGGACAGCTCGGCGGCGTGCTGGTCGGTGGTGGGCCGGGAGGACCGCTGGGTGCCGGCGGCCCCGACCAAGATCCCGAGCAAGATCCCGAGCAAGGCCAAGGCGACGAAGACGAGCGCCCGCTCGGACGAGGAGAAGCCGCCGAGGTGGCCGAGGCTCGTGTAAGCGCCGAAGGCGGCCATGACCACCAGGGCGGCGAGTGGCCCGAGGAGGGCTCCGAGAGGCTGTCGTTTCATATAGCAGACCTTTCGTGGTCGGGTTAGCTGCTGATGAGCGCGAAACGGTGCGAGCGGGAGGTGCCCACCGTGGTGGCGGCACCGGCTTGGCTCGGTAGGCCGATCGCCCAGGAAAGCACTGAGGGATCTTCGGTCAGGTAAATGACCTGGCAACCCCGTTCGGAGAAGGTGGTGACGAGCGCTGCCACCCCCTCGGGCCCGAAGCCGCGGAAGGCGTCGTCGGCCACGACCGCGTCCTCGCGGGCGACCTCCTGGGCGTCCGCCCATTGGAGGGCGACCTCCAGGGGGTCCAGCTCGGGCACGCCGGCGGACTCCAGGGCGGCGAGCTCCTGCTGTTGGGACTCGAGGCGTGAGCGAGCGGCAGCTTCGGCTCCTTTGGCGCTGGTCTCGGCGGAGCCAGCCGCCGAGAGGCGCGCCGCGAGCTGGTCGCGGTGGTTGGCAACGAGGCCTGGCAGGGGGATGCCAGGGCCCCAGCCCGGGTCGGGGGAACCGGTCGAGACAAGGCTTTGAGAGAGGGAGCTGTGGGCCTCTTGCAGCGCGGCCAGAGCTTCACGGGCCGCCGCCCTGGCACCTTGGTAATACTCGTCTGCCTGCTCGACGGCTTGGTTCTTGGCCGCTTCGGCGCTGGCCAGGGCGGCCTGCACGTTTACGGCCTGTTGGACGACCGCCTCCGGCACGCCCCGGTTGTCGCGTGAACTGCGGGCCTGGTCGAGGGACGCACTGGCGCTGCGGCGCTGGTCGAGGACGTGGTCGAGCTCGCTCAGGCTGGCTGCGAGCGAGCGCGCCGCCTCCGCCTCGGCTCGCACAGCCGCCTCGTAGCCCTCTTCGGCCGATGCCAGTCGGTCGGCCAGGTCTTCGAAGCGCGCCAGGTCGCTGGCGCCCCTCGCCGCCTCGTGGACGGCTTTTACAGCCGCGTCCGCTGCTTCAGCCAAGGCGCGCTCGGCTCCCGCCACCTGGTCCCTTTTCTCCGAGAGGCGCGCCTCGTGCTCCTCGGCGGCCGCGCGAGAGGCCAGCGCCAGCTCTTCGTCCAGGTCACCTGCCCTGACGACCTTGCACCCGCCGGCGTCTACGAGGGCGGCCACGGCCCCAGCGCGGGCTCCGGCGTTGGCGGCCACGACGGCTATGGCCGGGTGCAGGCCCTGGACCAGGACCGCACCGCCTGTGTCGCGAAGTTCTTGGAAGCGCAACTGGCGTACTCCTTTATCCTCGTGCTTAGAGTCGGCGGCGAAGAAGGCGAACTTGAGCCGCACCAAAGCCCAGGAGGGACACATGGGACAGGAGGGACCGCCCGGGAGACCGGAACTGACGGTCGTGCGCGAGGGCCTCGAGGACGAAGGGCCCGAACACCCTGAGAAACCCGAGCAGGACGAAGGCCCAGATCTGCTGGTCCTCCTCCTCTCCGGGCCCAACCTCAACCTGCTCGGCCAGCGCCAGCCCGAAATATACGGGCGGGATAACCTGACCGACCACGTGCACCGGGCCACCATGGCGGCCGGCCAGCACGGCCTGGCTCTCGAGCACGTCCAGTCGGACTACGAGGGGGCCTTGGTGGAGGCCGTGCACGGGGCGAGGGGCAGGGCGGCCGCCATCGTGGTCAACCCAGGCGCGCTCACCCACTATGCCTGGTCATTGCACGACGCCTTGGCCGCCTTCGAAGGGCCGATCGTCGAGCTGCACCTGACCAACCCGGGCCGGCGGGAGGCTTGGCGCCACTGCTCCGTGGTCACGCCCGTGGCGACGGGTGTGATCGCCGGCTTCGGAGGTGACGGCTACCGGCTAGCGGTCGAGGCGGTGGCCGCCTTGCTGCGCCGGCGCTAGAAGACCACGGTCTTGCGGCCGTGCACGAGCACCCGGTCAGTGAGGTGGAGGCGGACGGCCCGGGCAAGGACCACGGTTTCGAGGTCTCTCCCGGTGCGGGCCAGGTCGGCCAGCACCTTCGCGTCGGCGGGGTCGGACTTGGCGCCCGAGAGGACGTAGCGCTCCTTGTAGCGGGCAACGGCCTTGGGGTTCAGGGCGTAGACCTGGTAGCCGGCAGCGACGAGCGCCGCCACCCAGAGCCCCCGGTCGGTCTCGATCGCGATGGCCACCTCGTCGGGGCCGTCCACGAAGCCGCCGACGAGCTCGTGGAAGCCGGCCACGCCGGCCACGCCCTCGGGGAGCTGGCGCCGGGCGAGCACCCGCCCGGCCTCGTCCAAGACGCAGACGTCGTGGTGCTCCTCTGACCAGTCGTCTCCGACAAAGATCAATTCGAGCCTCCTTTCTCTTTGTCCCTGCGTGGTTTTCTGTCCTTCGGCACCTGGCCCCGGCCACGAGAAGGCCCCCTACGCCCTAATGGAGGTGCTCTTTGGCACGACACCCTGACTGGTGGTTGGTCTTTCCCGCCTGTGGCGGCCAGGTGGGGCACAGTCTGTTAGGAGGCTCGAGGCCTTGGTCGGGGAGGGTGCTCACCACCTGGCGGCCTGGGCTTATAGGCACCGGGGCCGATACTGCCCGACCTGCAGCCTGGCCGCACATGGCCTCCTCGGGCCGGCCGGGCGCCACGGTCTGGGCACAGGGCTCGGGCGGCCCGGGGGAGGGATGGTGCTCGCCCGGCCAGCCTGAGGAGGCCACGGTCTCGTAGCTGGTGGCCAGGTTGCTCGCTCGTAGCGGGGAAATGGTGCTGGTGCATAGCCGTTCCTCCCTCGTGGCCGGGCGGGGCAGTGGCACGGTCTGGCCCGAGGGCTCGTTGGCACCTTGTAGGTGTAAGTGCTCACCTCCACAGCCCCGGTCTTCACGCTGCCGGCCGCCCGGGGACCGGGTTCCCCGGTCCCAGCAGCTCGGTCAGCCGTTCAGCGAGGCTCTCGGCCGACTTGCGGCCTAGGCCCCAGCCGACGATGACGACGAGGTCGTCACGGCGAAGCCTCACCAGGTAGGAGCGCTCGGCCGGGCGGTCCCACGACGTCGCCGAGCCCGCCGTGACTTCGACGTGGACCAGGCCCGAAGCGATTATCCTCGCCAGGCCCTCCTTGTCCACAAATCCACAGGGTGCCTTGGTTTCTCCCCCCGCACCCCCCTTTTCCACAGCTACATCCCCAACTCTTACACAAGCGTCTCTTGGTCCCATACCCCCATTAGGGGGAGGCCTCTGGCGCCCAACCTTGTTGGCTCGGCTACGCCGGCGTCGGGGTGGCGGGGGAGTGCCTGGTCCTCATTGGGACCGGCACCGAGCATCGTCCCAGGAGGGGTGAGCCAGCCCTGGCCTAGATGGGCAACGACGAGCTTCCGCCACCGTGGTGAGCACTACGGGCCCGAGAGGGCCCCCTTCCTGG
>DAHWQF010000308.1 GCA_027334785.1 Acidimicrobiaceae bacterium | reverse complement strand
TTTAGGGCGGCCGGGCACGGGCTGACGGCCACGTCGGCGGTGCGCCGCATGGGCCGTAGGCATGGGGGCGTACCGGCGGGTGCCGGGGGCCGCCTCAGAGCCGGGGCACCCTGGGCCTGAGCAGGGCCCTAAGCGCCGGCCTGGCCCCAGGAACGGTGCCAGCCTGACACAGGGGTCAGGGTGAGGGAGCAGGCGGTGCCGTTGTCGGCCAAGGCGGGCCCGGTCGCGTACCAGGTCCCCGCCGGCAGGACCGAGGAAGGGGCCTCCAGGTTCTCCAGGTACACGCAATGGCGCCCGACCGCCTCCGCCCCGAGCTCGACAGCGGTGGCGCTTCGGACGAGCGCTACGGGAGTGGCTGGTGTCGTCGCTGAGGTCACGCCGCCGGTCTGGTCCGCCACGGTGCTGGGGCCCAGGCCGTTCATGGCCGTCGTGAACGACGCGTCCGAGCAGCCCGAGGAGCCGGGCGAGGGGAGACGCAGAACGTGTGGTACTCGGCTCAGACCTCGTGCAAGACGCCAGTGGCGGCGTCGAGGCGGGCCGTCGCCGCCTGGTCGTTGGCACCTTTGCGGTTGCCGAGCAGGGTTGGTATGGCCACGGCCAGGAGGATGGCCGAGATGCCGAGCGCGACCATCAGTTCGAGCAGGGTCCAGCCACCCGGCGTCCTCTCACTGTCTGTTCGCACAAGACCAACCGTACGGCGCGTCGCGCTACGGCTTTTGGACGCTTGCCTGAAGGGCTCAGCCGCTCAGGCTCGGAACCTCGCCATCCACTGGGCGATGGTTTTTGCAACGTAACCCTCGGCGACCCTGTTACCCAGGCTGGCCGTGGCCAAGGCAAGCGCCGGCCCTCCTGGCCCGAACAGAGCCTCTAGGTAGGCTCGTCCGCGGGCAATGGGCGGGCCGAGGACTTCGTGGTCCTCAAAACGAGCGAACGTCGAGCGTACTTGGGCGGGGTCGGAGACCATCATGAGCCGCCAAACGTCGGCAGCGTCCTTCGCCTTCACCCGGTCACGGCCGCTACCAGAGGCCTGGGCCAACCGTTCGGCGAGCTTATGGGCCTTGGCGCACATGAGCGCCGCGGGACCGGCTACGTACGCCTCCAAGGAACGCCCGGAGCCGTCGAGCGCACAGAGGGCCCGCTTCTCCCGGTCGAGCAGGCTCAACTCGAGCCCGTCGGCACGCCCGATGGCATGGCGGTCCTGGCCCGGCACCCTTGCCCCGCGCCGGCCAGGGCCGGCCAACGCCCCGGGCACCAAGAGGTCGAAGCCGGTCGTCTCGTCCCCCTGGCCCGGCAGCCCCCAGATGCCAGGCCGGCCGGGGTGGGCGACGAAACCGGCAGAGGTCATCGCCTGGCCTATGTCGAAGGATGGGTCTACTAAAGCGGGGGCCACGCTTGTGTCCCCGTCGACGGTGAGTGTGAGCGAGATGTCGTTACGGCCACGGGTGTGCTCGAAGACAGCTTGTGCACCGACCACCGTCAGCGCTTCGCGTTGCGGGCCGAGAGCGTTCAGACCTGCAAGGAGGACATCCCTTGCCCGAACGAGCCGCTCGTCTGGTTGTTCGGTGGCACCCGCAGGCGCTGTGCCCTCGCCAGGGCCCAAGAGCGGCGGCCCCTCTGGCTTCGGCACCGAGCGCCATTGCCCGCCAGCCGGCACTCCCTTGTGCTGGCGGGGCTGGTTGGGAGTGCTCGTCGGGCTCATGCGGCAGCAGAGGCCCGCTGCCTCAACATGGCCTCGGCCTGGTCAGGCATGCGCCCGGTACCAGCGAAACAGTCGATCACGACCTGCCAAAAGCTCATCAGCCGCAGCCCCCCTTCAAGCTCTTGAACACCAGCAGCCGTGACCTCGTCGAAGGGGATGAGGGTGACCCTGCTACCTGTTGCCACCTCGTCGAGCGATGCCGCAGCGGCAGCTGTGGCGACGTCCGCTACGTAGAACACGGCCCAGTCGACCGACGCGACAGGCGTGTAAAGAGCGGCTGCGTAGCCCCCGGTCAACGCCCAAGCCTGCCCGCTGTCCTCGAGCGAACGGGCGACCTGGCGCCACTCCCGGTACCCGTAGCCCACCGCACCAGGGCGAGCAGACAGGCAGGACTGCCGGGCCGCCCTGAAGCAGAGCTCGCTAGCTCGCTCTGGCTCAGATGCCGCAGAGAGCAGGCCAGCCGCATCCCAGCGACGCGCGTAGCGTTCTGAGCCCTCAGTCGCCGGGATACCCAGCTCCGGCTCTAACAGCCGGCGTGCGGCTCGCAAGGCGTCCAGGTCGACGTTCGGGGCGAACACCGAAGCGCAGCGGAAACCGCAGGCAGCGAGGATGCGCTCAAAGACGCTGACCGAAGGGTCGAGGAGCCGCTTTTCGGCCCGGCTCACAGTAGAAGGCGACACGCCAGCGAGGATGGCTGTCTGACGTACGGTGAGGCCAGCCATCGCACGAGCGTTACGGACAGTCTGCGCAACATCGGTTGCCATGCTCGTCAGCATATCGCAATCGTGTGCGTATTCGCCGTTATAGGCGTATCCGCACTCCTGTTATGTCTGTTCTGCAGCGTCGTCAAGGATTCCTTGCGCGGGCAAGTCGACGACGATCGACATGATCCTGGGGCTCTGTCGCCCGGACCGAGGGAGCGTGTCGGTGTTCGGTGCGCCACCGGCAGCGGCGGTGCGGTCCGGCTGGGTGAACGGGATGCTCCAGACCGGTTCCCCGCCTGACCTCCTGAAGGTGCGCGAGTTCGTCACCTTGATGGCGTCGTACTACCCGCAACCGCTTCGCGTCGACGACGTGCTTCGCCTGACCGGCAAGGCCGGGTCGCGCTCGGTCCGGGCAACGCTTCCCCACGCCGGAGTGGCGTCCCTCCGTGCCCTACCGGGGGTCGTGGCCGTCGAGCGACATGGTGATGCAGTCGTCCTGTCCTGCTCCGATGCGGATGCCGCGCTCGCCTCCCTGTTCGCAAGCGCGTCCCCGTAGCACCGTCGTCGTTTTGCGAGCCTGCTCCCGACACGTAGACCCTAGCCGCCACCATATTTGGGTTTCGGCAAAGCTCCCCGTAGGCAGCAAGCGCGCTGTAGCCAACGAAGCCGGCGCGCTCGAAGTAGGCAGTCAGCACCTGCCGTTTCAGTCCTAGATTCAAAATGCAATCGCGGGCCTCCCTCTTTGACAACGGTCTTCTTTCTTGGCTGGAGCACCTTATGGAACCCGATAGCGGCCTGTGGCTCAGCCCGGAGCGCGCTTTTGCCACACCGTCGCCCAGAGGACGACCGTCCCTTTGGCCGCCCCGTGTCACAGGCCCCGCCCGGTCCTCAACGCGCAGGGGCGCACGTGGTGCGAGGATACGGGCATGCCCTTGTACCACCACGTACCACATCCCCGCATCCAGCAGCGCAAGGTCGAGGGACCGTCCCGGACCATCGACCAGCGCCGCCTCCACCATCCCAACCCGCTCGTCCGGCTCAACGCTCGGCTCGCCCTGGGCATCACCGTTGTGGTCGGCACCATGTGGTGCGCCTACCTCTTCACCGTTATCGCCTTGTTGAGCGCGCCTTCAGCTTTTCGCTCTGGCAACATGACCATCATCATCGCTTGGGTGTCCTCCAACTTCCTGCAGTTGGCGTTGCTGCCCATCATTATCGTGGGGCAAAACCTCCAGGCGAAGGCAGCCGACAAACGTGCCGAGGACACCTACAACGACGCTGACGCCATTCTTCACGAAGCGATCCAGATACAGCAGCACTTGGCAGCACAGGACGACGAGATCGAGCACATCCTCCAACTGGTGCGCGCCTCGACCTCATAACTACGCCTCCGGCCAAGGCATCCTGTGGCCCGGTGACCCTCCTCGCCGGCGCGAATCACTGCGGGTGACGCCGTTCCTGGTCTCTTTTCGAGAGGCGGGCGCCTTCTTCGTCTCTAGGGTTGTGCCGTCCAGCGCGGCTGACCACCGCCCGGGGGCCGCTTGCATGTCATAGTCCCGTTGGGGTTTTTGATCGTCTTGCCAAGGTACCTGGTCGGGCAGAACTGCCCCGGGCGGTAGTACTTGCCGCTCGGGGACGTGTTGGGCACGCCTGGGCTTACGGCCGCGAGCGCCGTGGTGGTGGGACCCGAGCCGGGAGGCTTTGGCGCAGTAGGGGCCGGGTTGCCCAAGCCGAGCTGCTTCCCGAGGAGCGGCCAGTTTGTTGCGATCTCGTACTGCGCAGTAGCCAGGCTGAGGTCGTGCTCACATACGGCATGGTGCGCTGCGTTCTCCACCTTGTCCTTGGGGTTCGGTGACCCGCCGTACTCCGGCCAGAGATTGCGCGGGTCGCTCGGCGCCCCACCAAGTTCGAGGCTCACGAGATGGTCAAGCTCGTAGGAGCCCATCGGTCGATGGTCACCATAGGAAGCCATCAGGCGGTGCTTCAGGGCCTCGGTGTACGATTCGGGGGGCCGGACCGAACTGGAGTAGCCAGGCCGGCAGATCGTGGACGCGATGTCCGCTTGAGTGACAGCCGGGTTAGTCGCACCTGGTGTGCAGCGTGGGTCGGGCAGCACGCCCCGTACGTGACAGGTCCCCGCAGCCGGCACGGGCGGGGCGCCTTTGTAGGCCTTGCCCACCGCTAGGCGGCCCGGCCCCGCCTGGGCGCCTGGCGCAACGCTGGCCAGGAAAGCCATGCCCGTGAGCACGGCAGCGGCCAATCCCGTCGTCACTCTTCTGGCGTAGATCATGGCTCCGCCATCACGGCCACCAATACCCTCACGCCTGCCACCGGTACCACCTCACAGCCACAAGGAAAACGCCTCCGCTCGACCCGAGGCCCCGAGCCA
>DAHWQF010000307.1 GCA_027334785.1 Acidimicrobiaceae bacterium | reverse complement strand
CACCGTCGAGGCTGACGGAAGAACGCAGAGGTCGGCTGGTGGACCGCCAGCTGGCCTCTGCCAAGTTAACGAGTTAGGGCCGGGGCACCGCTCAAGGCGGCCCGGGGCGCATGAGAGGAGAGATCAATGACGTTGTGGCGCCGTTCCCGTTACCTGTCCCTGGCGGCACTGTTGAGCCTTCCGGTGCTCCTGCAGGGGTTAGTTCCGAATATAGAGAGCCAGGCGGTGGCTCAGCAGTTGGACGCTGGCGGCCGCGTCCCGAGTTCCTTGGTGCTCAGCCCGAGTTCCCAGTACGTGTCAGTGGGCACGTCCGAGGTGGTCACTGCGCTGGTGACTGATGGGAGCGCACCGGTGGCGGGCGTACCAGTGGACTTTGTCGTCGTCGACCAGAATGCCGAAGGAGGGGGGGAGCGAGTGACGCCCTGCAGCGTCTCCAGTTCTGCGAACCCGGCGAGCACCGGGACGACCGCGTGCACGGTCGACTCTTCCGACCCGGTGACCGATGCCCACGGCCTGGTATCGTTCGCCTTTGGCTGGAAGTCCCCTATGGGTAAGCGGCCCCTCGAGGGCTCGCTCGCGCAAACGGTTACGGCCTTCACCGCACCTATGGGCACCGCTTTCGCCCAAGGCAACGCGGGCATTATCTCCGCGTCGACCAATGTAACTTGGGTGAACAGCGTAACCTCTCTCGTCCTGTCAGCTTCACAGGTGACTGCGCGTTACGGGGCCTCGGCGGTGCTCAGCGCTTCATTGATCCACACCTCCGAGGAGGGCGAGACCTCGTCGGTGCCCTATCCCGGGGCACCGGTCGAGTGGAGTGCTTACCAGGGCGTGCCCTGCACGCCCGGTTCATCGACCCCGCCCTCTGGTCAGGCCGTTCTTACGGGCACCGCACTGACCGACAACACAGGCACTGCGACTATTACTTACGAGTATGGGGCGGCGTTCCCTTCGAGCGACACGGCGCAATGCGTGCACGCTTTTTATGACGGGGACGGTGACGGCACGCTAAGCAGTTCCGACCCCGCGACCACCGGGGCGGTGACGTGGTCCGCGAGCCCCTCCCAGCCCAGTCAGCTGGCACTGTCGCCCGCTGTTTACTCGATAGTCGTTGGCTCTGAAGAGAGCCAGACCCTGGCGGGAGCGCTGACGGACCAGTACGGCGCCGGCGTTGCGGGCAGTGACATATCTTGGCAGGCTACGCGCGAAGGCGCCGGGGGGCCGACCGAGTCGGGGAGCGCGACGACGGGTCCCGACGGCGCGTTCAGCATCAAGGTGTCGGCGCCGAAATCTGCCGGCAAGGAAGTCGTCTCTGCCACGCTGGGCTCTCTCAGCACCTCCGCCACGGTGTACTGGGTGACCCCCGCCAAATCGGGGTCGTACCGGTCGGCGTCGGTACTGCTCGCATACGCAGGCACCGAAACCTCAGGTAGCGTAGACGTCGCCGTCGGCGGCACGTACCTGCGCTTTGCGTACGACGGTAACGACATATTCAAAGTCGGCCAGACGGTCGCAAAACTGGAGCGTTTCGCCGAGCAGTTGAAGCCGGGCACCGCCATCAGCGCCGACCCCTACCGAGCTGATGCTGCCCAAGTGAGCACCTTCAGCGTTGCCAGCACCGAGGGCGACGCAAGTGGGGGCCACGGCAGTGGAAGTGGCGGAACCAATACGGGGACCGTAGCCGGGGCGCCGACGAACCTGAGGGCGACGGGAGCTGACGGGCAGGTAAACCTCAGTTGGTCGGCCCCCACCTCCATGGGGACGGGCACCCCGTACGGCTACAACGTGTTCATGGGGACAGCGCCGGGAGCCGAGGACATGTCGGTCTCGGTCACCGTGGTCGCCGAAACCAGCTACACGGTGACCGGGTTGACGAACGGTACGAAGTATTACTTCGTCGTCCAGACGGTGACCTCCGCAGGCGATTCGGCGGTCTCCAACGAAGCGAACGCCACTCCAGCACCCCAGTCGTCAACGACGACAACTCCGCCGCCCAGTAGGAACACAACCCACCCGGTAAGCCCACCAGCGGGGTCCACGGTCGTCCCGACGCCAGCCGGTTCGGGCACCCACGGCGTGTCAGCTAGTGGCTCTGGTACAGGCGCCGGCACGACCGAAGGGGCTTCCTCGGGCAGCCTCGCCCTCACGGCGTCGCTCACCAAGAGCGGTGGGATGACGGCAGTTACCTACAAGGTGAAGGTCCCCGGGGCCCGGGGAGGCACCGTGCTCATAAAGGCCGGCTCGCGCCTTGTGTGCACCATCCAGTTGGACAACCAGGGACAGGGCCAGTGCACGTCGTCCAGGTGGAACGGGAGCGGGGCCGTCACGGCCACGTACCTCCGAAGCGGCACGCAAAAAGCCTTGTCGGCCAGTGTGAAGACCGTCGCGGTCCCCGCCAGCTACTGGTTGGCCACCTCTAACGGCTCGGTGCTCCGCTCCGGCGGTGCCCCCAGCTTCGGCTCGCTGCTCACCAAGCACCTCCAGGTAAGCAACATCTTGGGTCTGGTGGCCGCCC
The DNA here is from genome assembly GCA_027334785.1 of Acidimicrobiaceae bacterium. Taxonomy (GTDB): domain Bacteria; phylum Actinomycetota; class Acidimicrobiia; order Acidimicrobiales; family Palsa-688; genus JAJZYO01. Next base: position 2,287 of record DAHWQF010000307.1, on the reverse strand, counting down.
CTGACGGCCGTGGCTACTGGATGGTCGGCCGGGACGGGGGCGTGTTCGGCTTCGGCAGCGCCCACTTCTACGGCTCGCTCGGGGCCAAGCACCTGAAGGGCCAGATAGTGGGCCTGACAGCCGCCCCCGACGGCCGTGGCTACTGGATGGTCGGCCGGGACGGGGGCGTGTTCTCCTTCGGCAGCGCCCACTTCCACGGCTCGCTCGGGGCCAAGCACCTGAGCACTCAGATCGTCGGCCTGACCGCAGTGCCCGACGGCCGGGGCTACTGGCTCGTCGGGGCCAACGGGGCGGTGTCGGCCTTCGGCTCGGCCCGCACCTTGGGCTCGCTCGCCGGCAAGCACCTGAGCTCGCCCATCGTGGGCATGGCAGCCACCTCCGACGGCCACGGCTACTGGCTCGTCAGCTCGTCCGGCGCGGTGTCCAGCTTCGGCTCGGCCCGCACCTTCGGCTCGCTCGCAGGCAAGACGCTCGCCTCGCCCATCGTGGGCATGGCACCTACGCCCGACGACCAGGGTTACTGGCTCGTGAGCCGGAACGGCAGCGTGTCCAACTTCGGTAACGCCTCCAGCTTCGGGGCCCCCAAGGGCCTGACGCCGGGCAGCGCCGTGGTGGGGATCGCGACCTGGTGAGCCGCTAGCAAGTTGGCCTGAACGAAGCTCCCGGCTAACCAAAGCCGAGGAGCTCACCGCCGAGGCTGACGGAAGAACGCAGAGGTCGGCTGGTGGACCGCCAGCTGGCCTCTGCCAAGTTAACGAGTTAGCGCCCGGGGCACCGCTGGAACGTGCCGGCACTGTCGAGAATTTGAGAACGGGGTGGCTAGGTGCCGGGTCTTCAGCGGGCCTGAGGGGAGACCGTGGCCGCTTTTGGGAGCCTGTAGTGCAAGCGCCCAGCCGGGGATGAAGAGAATAGTTCCGTCACGGACGTGACGCCGTCAACTTTGGCGACGGCTGCCCCCATGGAGGGACGTGGTCCGTAGTGCCCGAGAATGTTGAGGCGATGGCCCCAGCAGCCAGTCACATTTGTAGGCGTGCACTCGACGTTTGGCGAACCCGGCCCATCGTTGTACATCCAGTCGAAGTCGGCGAGGAGGGCGGAGCCCTCCCCATCGGCCCAATTGGAGCCCCAGGCGGCAGCGGCCGGCCCGGTAGGGAGGGTGTTGGAGAGAGCGCCCTCCAGGGCCAGCAAGTCCAATTTCGCCGACAATCCTGTAAAACCCGGCAGGCCGCGGTCCACCCGCTCCAGGTGGGCAATGACCAAGAGCTGTTGAGGCACTGTGAGGCGAAAGTAATAGGGAGGCAGTTTGAGCGGCTTCCTGCCCTCTGCACGGCGGGCGTTGTCGATTGCCCGTAGGACTGCTCTGTGGCAGGCGGTCGAGGAGCCGTCGGTGCAGGCGCGTTGAATCGCCTGGGTACGGGGCGTGTTCTCGGTCGGTACGGTGAGGGCCGCGGCCCTGGTCAGCTGTGGCGTTATTGTGGTCGGCAGGAGCGCCGCTGCGATCGCCAAGACCGGTGCAACCACAACCGAGGCGGGCTGCAGAAATGCCAATGGATTACACCTCTTTTAGACATTCTAGCGGGGATGCGCACAGCTGTGACAGGCACAGTGCCTCAGTTCAGTAGGGCTCTAAGTCCCACGTGAGGTTCCAAAAAGAACCTGGTGAGACTTGGTAATTCGTCGGCATAGGCCGCGTGGGGGAGGGATGACCTAGGTCCTCCCGCTTGGTGACGATAGGCCCTAACGGCAGGGAGCCCCACTGCCCGAGGCTGGTGCTGCTTGCCCGCAAAGGGATAATGCGCTTATCACTTGGGTGTGGCTACTTCGCGTCGAGTGAAGATAGCCCAGAATCAGGGGACTTTTCGGTTCCGGGAGCCCGCCGGGGATGGATAACGAAGGGGGATATGGCCGGGGTAGGCCCATATCCCTGCAGTTGGTGAGGTTGGAGTCGGGCTCAGCGGCCTGAGCGACGCCGACGAGACGACCGCCTCGGTCCCTCGAAGTTGAAGCCCGCTTGGGCTGCGACGTACTCGCCGGCCTCACGTGACAGCGCCCGCATCTCGGCGAGGAGCGCTTCGAGGCGCCGTCGGTTCGCTGTCCACTCCCGGTAGTGGGCCGCCGCCTCCTCGGAGAGGACCCGGGTGACGGTCCTGCCAGCTTCTTTCCAGGTGAGCTGCCAGTATGGGCCGTGGCGGCCCTCGGGCTGAGCGCAGCGGCAGCTCGGATTGCCGCAGGTGGTACGCAGCTGGAGAAGGGTCCCCTCGCAGAGGAAGCCGATCTCGGCGACCCG
>DAHWQF010000306.1:246-4803 GCA_027334785.1 Acidimicrobiaceae bacterium | reverse complement strand
TCGCAGTGGTCAATTTCGAAACCTTCATCAAAGTGGCCGACGCCGTCGGGGGTGTGTACCAGTACTTCCCCACCCCGGCCCGCGACCTCTGGTCGGGCCTAACCGTTACTCACCGCGGCTGCTTCCTCTTGAAGGGTTTCCAGGCCCTCGCCTTTGTCCGTTCCCGCGAGTACCAGTACCTCCTCAACGGCACTTGGCGGTACCAGCTCGTGCCTGAGAGTGACCTCGCCCGTATCCAGCGCCAGCAGGCCTTCATCAAGCTGGCGCTGAAAAAGGTAGAGCACGTTGCCCTCTCCGACCCCTTCGCTCTCAACCGGGTCGTCTCGGGCCTCACGAGCAGCGTCACCGTAGACAGCAGGTATTCGGTCTCCGAGCTCATCCACCTTGCGCTCACGCTGCGGCGGGCCAATGGTACGGGTATCCCCAACTGGACCTACCCCACCGTCAACTCGACGGTGGTCCCCGGTGCCCTCGACCCCGTGCCTTCGCTCGACCAGAAGGTCGTGGGGGAGTTCCTGGGCTATGGGATGCCAAAGGGGACGACCAGCGGCACCGCCGCCACCTCGCCGGCCCTCCAGCCGTCGTCGGTCAGTGTCGAGGTGCTCAACGGTTCGGGCGTGGGTGGGCAGGCGGTCGGCGTGGCGAGCTCACTTCGAGCCGACGGGTTCAAGGTCACGTCGACGGGCAACGCAGCCAACTTCAGTTACGGCGCCAACGTGATCGAGTACGGGGCCGGCGGCGCGGCCGCGGCGAAGCTGCTGCAGGCGAGGGTCGGCGGAGGGGCCACGCTGCAGGAAACCTCTTCCCTCTCCGGCGACCGCTTGGTCCTCGTGACCGGCCGAGCTTTCTCCGGGATCTCCCGCTCGGCAGTGGCAGCGGAAAAGCCGCCAGCGGAGCTGGCGTTCGCGGTGCCGCCGTCCGACCAGAGCTCCGGCCCAGTCCAGCCTGACTCTTCTTCCTATTACCACGGCCAGTACGTGCCCCCGGGCCTCCAGCCAGGCCAGGTCCCCCAGACCTGCCCGGAGTAAGAACAGCTCGGTTCCGCGGCGTCGTCACAGGGTCCGCGTAGGCTGGTCGCGTGGCCGAAGACGACCCGACCCCGACATCCAAGGGCGACGTGGCGCGTGCCGGCGAGCCCTACCAGGCCCTCTACAGGCGGTACCGGCCACAACGCTTTGCCGAGGTCCGTGGCCAAGAGCACGTCACCAGGGCGCTGCGCAACGCCGTGCGGGAAGGCCGGGTAGCGCACGCTTACCTCTTCAGCGGCCCGCGGGGTACGGGCAAGACTTCCACCGCCCGTATCCTGGCCATGGCGCTCAACTGCGAGTCGCCGGTGGACGGTGAGCCCGATGGGACGTGCGAGTCGTGCACAGCCGTGCGTTCGGGTTCGTCCCTGGATGTCTTCGAGCTCGACGCAGCCTCCAACCGCAAGCTTGACGAGATGCGGGACCTGCTCTCCCGGGTCGCCCTGGGGACACCGGGGCGCTGGAAGGTCTACATCGTGGACGAGGTCCACCAGCTCACGCCCGACGCGGCCAGCGCTCTTTTGAAGACGCTCGAGGAGCCCCCCTCCCATGTGGTGTTCGTGCTGGCCACTACCGACCCCCAGAAGGTGCTGCCAACGATCCAGTCGCGCACCCAGCACTTCGAGTTCCACTTGCTCGACGGCGACCTCCTCGCCAAGCTCTTGGAGGAGATCAACACCGCTGCCGGCCTCGGGCTGTCCCCGGAAGGGGTGCGCCTGGCTGTGCAAAAGGGCCGGGGTTCGGCTCGGGATGCGGAATCGGCGCTCGAGCAACTGGCAGCGGGCGGGGCTGAAATGGACGACTCGGCGCCGCTGGCCGAGGTGGTGGCGGCTCTGGCTGAGCGCGACGCCGGCGGGGTCCTCCAGGCGGCGGCCCGAGCGGTTTCGGCAGGGAGGGAGCCACGCCGCTTGGGGAGCGACCTTGTGGAGCGCCTTCGTGAGGCTTTCCTGGCCAGTCAGGCTCCCTCGCTCGTGCTCCTCCCGGCAGCCGAGACCGCTCAGTTGTCTGAGGAGGCCCGGCGGCTTGGCCTGCCCCTCTTGGTCCGTTCGATGGAGACGGTGGGCCAGGCGCTCGTAGACATGCGCGACTCGGTCGACCCTCGGGTGACCTTGGAGGTCGCGCTCGTCCGCCTCGCCCTGCCCGCGGCCGACACGAGCCCTTCTGCTCTCTTGGAGCGCATCGAGCGCTTGGAGCGAGCCTTGGGCGACAGGCCCTTGCCCGCGCCACCCGCCCCGCTAGCTGACCCGGCGCCACCCGCTCCCGGCCCGTCCACCGAGGCAGCGGTCGAGCCGGCCTCACCAGCGCGCCCCAGCACACCGGCGGACCGCACTGCACCGGTCGAGCCGGCGCCGCCACCGCCATCCCCGCCCGCCGGCCCGGCCCAGGCGAAAGCCGCCCTGGGCGCGCTGCTCCGGGGCGCCGCCGGCGCTACCTCGTCCCCACCCCCGGCGGCATCGCCCGCGGCGGTGGCATCGCCCGCGGCGGCATCGCCAGCGGGCCCAACCGCGCGCAGTTCCCCGCCGGCGGCCACCTCGCGGCCGCCTTCCCCGCCAGCGACCGGGGCCACCCCGGGGCCCTCCTCGCCGTCACGGCCCTCAGCGCAGGTAGAAGGCCGGAGCCTCCCGACCCGGGACGAGCTCACCAAGGCCTGGGGGGACACAGTCCTTGGGCGGCTCGAGAGGCCCGCTCAGGCTTACATGAGCCCCGGCCACTTCACCGAGGTGAGCGATGCGGCCGTCTTCGCGCTACCCGACGCCGGGTGGGTGGCGCGCGCCAGCCGGTTCCAGGCCGAGGTGGAGGCAGCCCTGGAAGGCTATTTTGGCCGGCCCGTCCCGCTCCGCCTGGTGGTCGACAAGGGCCTGGTCCCGCCCAAGGAGCTGGAAGACCAGGCGCCTGAGGAAGACGCTTACGACCTCGACGAGCTGAGCGAGGCGCCGGCTCTGGAGCAGGTCAGCCCCGAGCAGCGGATCCTCGACATCTTTCCCGGTGCCGTGGTGGAGAGCTGAGAAACCGAGCCTGACCGACGGATCATGTACGCCACCCCTGTCCAAGAACTGATCGACGAGCTGGGGCGCTTGCCTGGCATCGGGCCGAAATCGGCACAGCGGATCGCCTTTCACATCTTGAAGTCCCCAGCCGAAGACGCCGCTCGACTGGCCAATGCGGTCAACGCGGCCAAAACCCGTGTCACATGGTGTCGGCGCTGCTTCAACTTTGCCGAGACCGACCCCTCCGCGGACGGCGACGCTGGTGTGGAGTGCGATATTTGTTCCAACCCACGGCGCGACCCCTCGGTGCTGTGCGTCGTCGAGGAGCCAAGGCACGTGGTTGCGATCGAGAAATCGGGCTGGTTCAAAGGCCGGTACCACGTACTCATGGGTGCCCTCAGCCCTATAGACGGGGTCTTCGCTGAGCAGTTGCGCATAAAGGAGCTGCTCGCCCGCATCGAAGCCGAAGGGGTGAGCGAGGTCATCTTGTGCACTGACCCAGACCAGGAGGGTTCGGCGACCGCGATGTACCTGGTGAGGGAGTTCAAGCAGTTGCCGGTGAAGCTCAAGGTCACCAAGGTCGCCGTGGGCCTGCCCGTCGGTAGCGAGCTCGAGTTCGCCGACGAGCTGACCCTCACCATGGCCCTAGAGGACAGGCGGGAAGTCAGCTGAACGACGCCCGGGTGTACCTGGTCGACGGCACCTACGAGCTGTTCCGCCACTACTACGGCGCACCCGGCCACCGCAACGCCGGTGGTGAGGAGGTGGGCGCCACCCGGGCCGTGCTTGGCTCGCTGCTCGGGATGCTCGAGGAGGGCGTGACCCACTTGGGCGTGGCGACCGACCATGTGATCGAGTCCTGGCGCAACGAGGCCTGGCCCGCCTACAAGAGCTCCGAGGGGGTGCCCGAGGAGCTGCTAGGGCAGTTCCAACTGTTCGAGGAAGCCCTCAGGGAGATGGGCCTGGTCGTGTGGGCGATGACCGACCTGGAAGCCGATGACGCGCTGGCTTCGGCGGCAGCTGTGCTCGCTGAGCTCGGCAGCGTCGGCCAGGTCCTCATCTGCACGCCCGACAAGGACCTCGGCCAGTGCGTACGGGGGCGCCGCGTTGTCTGCCTCGACAGGCGCAAGGGCACCGTGGCCGACGAGGACGCGGTGCGCGCCCGCTTCGGGGTCGGCCCGGAGGCAGTGCCCGACTGGCTCGCGCTCGTGGGCGATAGCTCGGACCGCTACCCGGGCCTGCCGGGCTGGGGGCCCAAGGCTGCGAGCGCCGTTCTCGCCCTGTACGGCTCTCTCGAGGCCATCCCCCTCGACGGCGCTCCCTGGCCGGTTCCGTTGCCGGCCGGCCGGGTCGCCAGCTTGCGGGCGGCGCTGCTGGCCGGCCGTGACCAAGCCCTCCTCTTCAAGCGGCTGGCGACCTGTGTGGTCCGAAGGGACCTCTTGCCGGCGGGTGAGACTGCACTCGAGGCACTCCGCTGGAAGGGCCAAGTGCCGTTAAGGAGGTACTGGTACTCGCGGGAACGGACAAAGGCGAGGGCCTGGAAG
>DAHWQF010000306.1:0-236 GCA_027334785.1 Acidimicrobiaceae bacterium | reverse complement strand
GTGAGGCTGCACTCGAGGCACTCCGTTGGAAGGGTCCCGCCTCCGGCTTCCCCGGGCTCTGCGAGCGCTTGGAGTCACCAGGCCTGGCGCGCCGCGCAGGGGCGGCGGCGGCCTCCTTGTCCTGAGCCGGGGGCCGGTCCCCTCCCCAGCACCGCCGCCCTGCCGTCAGGTGCACGCGCAGCCCGGGAGCATGAGCTGAGGGAGCTCGAGCGCTAGGCGGAGCATCTGGTGGTAAC
>DAHWQF010000305.1 GCA_027334785.1 Acidimicrobiaceae bacterium | reverse complement strand
CCATATCGAAGGAGATCACATGACCACCACATCGTTCTACGACGAGTACGCCGACTACGACCCGGCGGACGATTTCGGCATGTCTGCCGATGGAGACGACACCCATTCTCCCCAAAGCGACGTAGACGTCGACGGCGGCATCGCAGCCTGCACCGACGCGCACAAGTCCCCCTATGCCCCTCCTGGGGAGCTTTGCCGCTCAGCCAAGTTCGGCTTGTGCCTGGTATGCCCCAACGCCGTCCTCATGCCCGAGCACATCGCCGGCCTGCAGCGTTTCGACGCCGAAGTCATAGAGGACCATCGCAAAAGGCTGGGCCCGCCAGCGTTCGCGCAGCGGTGGCTGCCTATCCGAGGAGCGCTGCGCTGGGCGCTGGCGCAGCTCGGTGCGCCTACTGAGGAGAGCCCGAAGTGAGCGCTGCGGCGCCGTCTTTTCGACCGGCTGGCGAGAGCAAGGTCTGGCCGGCTGGCACCGTCGTGTACCCCGGGGCGGCCGCCCGCTTTGGTGACGACATTTGGGACCTCGCGGCGCTGAAGACCACCGTCAACCACAGCCCGAGGTCCTCGCACGTCATCAACTTCACCGTGGGCCTCCCCGGCGAGTGGTCCCTGCTCGCCCGGGAGCTGTGCATGTGCCGGGTCGACGTGCGCAGGGCACGGGAGGCGGGCATCGTCCTGCAGCGCCCGGTGCAACCGCAAACCGCCCACGGGCGGGTGGTGGAAGTGCGCCGCGCCGCTCAGTTCCAGGTCTTCACCGGGCGGCCGATGCCGGCCGGCTGGTCTCAGGCCGACGCCGACGCCTTGGTCCGCTGGCGAGCCGAGCGGGCCCGCGACCACCGCAGCTTGACCAAGACCGTCGAGCTCGTCTGGGACCTTCGTCTGTTCTCTTGCTTGCTAAGCGAGGGAGGGCTGGCCTTCGACCCCTGGCCCGGGCTTACCTACGAACAGGTCCTCACCGAGGTCCTGGGTGAGGGCAAGCCTGCCCGCCCACAGGGGGCCCTCACCCCAGTGCTCCCCCTCGACGCGTTTGTCCCGCTGTTCGCGGCCGCCCGCGCCTATGTGGAGGTTTTCGGGCCCGACATCTTGGCCCTCCATCAGCTATTGGAAGCCCGGCCGCTGAATGGAGCGGAGCCCACCGCTGAGGCCCTGCGTCGCTGGGCCGAAGATCCCGGGACGCGTTTTCCCGTCCACACGCGACGCTCCGTCAGCGTGCCGTGCACGGCCCGCTGGGCCACGCAGGCCGGGGAGCCGATCTGGTCGGCCGTCTGTCGCCTGGCGGGCGGCTCTCGCCCCAGGACTGTGCGCCGACGGTGCGAAGATGCCGTGCGGCGGGCGGTCGCTGAGGGCCGGTCCTATGAAGGGTTGAGCCCCATAACGGCCATGGTCGAGCGGCCCGACGGCGGCACCGGCCCGTGGCGTGGCCCCTTCGAGACCCAGGCCGACCTCAACCTGGAACGGGCCATGTTGCGCACCGCCGCCTACATCCTGCTGGTCGGGTTGACCGGGATGCGTGACTCAGAAGCTCAAGACCTTCGCCGCGAAGCGGCTCATGATGCCTATGGGACACCGGCGTTGAGGGCCAGGCGCTACAAGATGCGGGGTGCCGAGCCAGAGCCGATCTCGTGGTGGGTGTGCGACCTGGCCCTTGTCGCCTACCGGGCCTTGGAGGCCCTGTCCGACCACCCGACCCATGTGGTGGCCACCGTCACCGGACGGCGAAGGGCGGGTTTCGACGCCCGAGAGGCCATGCACCGTTTCGCCGCCCACATAAACGCGAGCCTCGCCGCTAACGGGTTGGCCCCCATCCCTGCCGTCGAGCAACTGTCCCCCCAGGTGTTGCGGGAGACAGCCGCCTACGCCATCGGCCGCTTCAGCGAGCTCGGCGACCTGGTCGTCGGTTACCTCTTCGGTCACGCCCGGTCCACCACGACAGCCTCCTACCAGCGTTACCGTCCCGGCGACAGCTGGAACACGAGGGTGCACGAGGGCGAGGTCGACGCCGTCGCCGTCCTGCTCGAGACCATGGGCCGTCTCGTCGACGGTGGCGAACCGGTCATCGGCAAGCACGGCGACGAGCTACGCGCCGTCGCTCTCGAGGTGCGGGCCACCATCATCACCGACCCGGTCCACGCACGGCGGATCGCCGAGCTGCACCGGTCGACCTGGCACCATGGCGACCTGGTCAGCTGCCGGTTCGACCCCAAGGCGGCCGTGTGCCACCGGGTCGCCCGACAGATCGGCGTAGCCGATCCCGAGCCCGGCCCCCTGCACGACCTGTGTGTCGGAGTGGGTTGCACAAACGCCCACTACACGCCCCTGCAACTGCCTGGCCTGCGCCAGCGGCGCAGCACCACCCGACAACGTCTCGCCGAGGCTACGGCAGGCTCGACCGGGGCCGAGCAGCTGGCCGCGGATCTGGCCGATCTCGACGCGATCATCACCCAACTGGAGGGGGCACCTGATGAGCCCACCAAATAAAGGTGTGGGGACCAGCACAGAAGACGCGGTCCGCGATGCGCTCGCCCAGCTGGCCCAAGACCGCTACCTTCCCCGCACCGCGACCAAGCTGGCCGAGCTCGCCGGTGTGGGCCGCGCCACCCTCTACCGGGCTTTCGACGCCCGGCCAGAGCTGCGCGACTCGTTCAACAGCCTGGCCGGACAGTCACCCGCCGCCGAACGTTCCAAGTTGGAACGCGAGCTGGCCGCTCTTTTAGCCGAAGTCCGACTGCTCAAAGAGCGCATCACGGCGCTCGCATCGACTGTCGAGCACCTCCTTCGCGACAACAAGGCACTGCGGGAGAGCCTGGCCGAGCGCGCCGGGACGGTCACCGGCATCAGCCAAGCTCGTCGTGGCAGGAAGAGCTGATGGCGCAGCAGTTGGCCCCACTGCCCGACGATAGCGCCGCCATCCCCGTTGCCCGGCCCGCCCACTGGCCGGCCAGCGCAGGCCCGGCAGCCTTCTACGGCCTGGCCGGTGACATCGTCCGTGCCGCCGCCCCTCACACCGAGGCCGACCCCATCGCCGTGCTCGCTCAGTTGTTGGTGGCCTACGGCGCAGTGATCGGCAGCGGGGCTCACCGCCGTGTCGGCGCTAGCCGGCACCAAGCCAACGAGTTCGTGTTGTTGGTCGGCCCGTCGGCCAAAGCTCGCAAGGGGACCTCATGGGATCTGGTCGAAGGGCTTATCGATGCAGTGTGCCCCGGCTTCGTGGACAACAACGTCCACTCCGGCATGTCCTCGGGCGAAGGCCTCATCGACAAAGTACGCGACTCGCTCTATGACACCGGCCGCGATGGCGAGCCGGTCTTGAAGGCGCCTGGCGTGGACGACAAACGGATGCTGGTCCTCGAACCAGAGTTCGCGCTCGTGCTGCGCGTCCTGGCCCGAGAAGGTAACACTCTTTCAGCTGTGGTGCGCAACTGCTGGGACGGCAAGACCCTCCAGACAATGACCAAGAACGCTCCGTCCCGGGCTACTCGGCCGCACATCTCGGTCATCGGCCACATAACCGCCGACGAGATGCTCCGTTACCTCACCACCACCGAGCTTGCCTCGGGGTTCATGAACCGCTTCCTCATCCTGGCCGTGCGCCGGGTACAGCTCCTGCCAGACGGCGGCGACTTCTCCTCCCTCGACTGGAGGTCGCTGACCGACCGCCTCGCCGCCGCAGTCGACCACGGCCGCAGCACCCAAGAACTGGACGCCACGCCCGCGGCCCGAGACCAGTGGCGAAAGATCTACCCGTGCATATCGGCCGAACATCCCGGTCTGTTCGGGGCCGCCACCGCCCGGGCCGAAGCCCACGTCCTCCGCCTCGCGATGGTCTACGCCCTTCTCGATCGCGTCGACGTGGTCGACCGCGCCCACCTCGATGCCGCCTGCGCCCTGTGGGGCTACGCGAGCCGCTCGGCCCACTGGCTGTTCGGCGACACCCTCGGTGACCCTGTGGCCGACGACATCTGGCAGGCCATCAGCGCCAACACCGATGGGCTCACCAAGTCCGACATCCGTGACCTCTTCTCGCGCAACAAGTCAGTCAAGGCCATCAATGCCGGCATAGATGCCCTACTTCGAGCTGGCCGGCTCGAACGCAGAGTTCGCACTGGGGGCGGCCGAGGTGGACGGCCCGCCGAGCTCTTCGTGCCGACCACCACCACCCTCACCCCGCCGAGCACCGCTTTAGTAGGCTGAGCAACATTGAAAACGTCCTGCCTGCCCGCTCCAGCCAACTTCGGGCGAACGCCATTCTCACGGCGCCAACGGGGGGCCACTTGCCTCACAGGCAGCTAGGCGGTTGGTGCCTTTCGCGACCACCGCAGTGGCCGGTGGCGGTGCTAAGCCAGCGGCTTGGGCCACCAGTGGCGGTCCAGGCTCAGCCTGGGGCCAGCGCGTCTGCAGCGTTCCATCGACGCGCTCACCCCACTGGGGGGGTGAGCGCAATGGGGGGAGGTAGCCGCCAGGCGTTGGAGCTCGCGGTCGCCCTCGACGGTGTGCGACAACTATATGCGTGAACTTCCCCATTTCCGCCTGCAGCGAGCTGTGAACCTCGGCCTCGCCGAACGCCAGGGACAGTGGGGGCGCGAGCGACAGAACCCTCCCAGCTTTTGTCGTTTCCGTCGTATGGTCGTTGAGCCCTCACTGTCTCGGGAACCGGCCATGGCCTGGCTGCCTCGGGGCCGAGACAATCTGGCCAGTGAGACACCGCTATGCAAGGAAAACAGGAGGCCAGCAGCCGGGCCATCCGCTCGACCCGCATCTTCCGCAGATAGGCCATCGGACTCATCCCGACCGTCGTATCGAAGGACCGCACGAGCTGA
>DAHWQF010000304.1 GCA_027334785.1 Acidimicrobiaceae bacterium | reverse complement strand
TCGGTCAGGCGCAGCCTTCTCTCACGGGGCACTGCTGGGGGGACCACGTCCGGGGCCGACTGAGAAGACGGGGCCGGCAGGGCTCCCTTGGAGAAAATCGCCATCTCTTCGGCAGCCTTGGTGGCTCGCCCCTGAACCTCGGCCAGGAACCTTGGCGATTCGGGCATTTTGGTACGGAAGTAAATCACGGACAGGGCCGGAAGTGCGCCTAGGCCCAGGAGCAATCGCCAAGTGAGGTCGTGGCCCACGTGGGCCTCCAAGAGAGCCAGCGCGATCAATGGGCCGACGATCAGGCCCAGTGCCTGCATGGAGAACACCATGCTGACCAGACGGCCCCGGTCGCGGCGGTTCGAGTACTCGCTCATCAGCACCGCCGAGACGGGGTAGTCGCCACCGATGCCCAAGCCGAGCAGAAAGCGTGTCACGACGAGGACCAAGACGTCCGGTGCCAGGGCGGAGGAAACGGCTCCTGCCACCATCACGCTGGCGACCAGGGCGTAGACCTTCTTGCGTCCAAAGCGGTCGGCAAGACGGCCGAAAATGATGGCGCCGATGAAGGCCCCCAGCACCGCCGCCCCGGACACCCAGCTCGTCTCTGCCGTTGAGAGGTGCCATTCGCTGGAGACCAGGGCCGCCACCGTACTGATGACGAACAAGTCGTACGCGTCGGTGAAAAAGCCCATCCCCGAGACGACAACCGCCTTGCGGTGGAAGCGGGACAAGGGGGCATCGTCGAGAGCCTGAACAAGATCGTCTTTCCTGCTCTGGTCGGCATGCTCCGCCGTGGGGCGCTTTGCCGCCGTCCCGGCTTCCTTGCGACGTAGAGCGGAACCGGCACCGAGGTGGGGCTCGAGAAGGTTGTTACCTGGTAGTTGCATACGCTCTGATTTGCCAGTATGTCCTGATTTGCCAGTATGTCGGGCACAAGTAAACGCGGGCCGAACTCCGACCGGATGGAAGATGAACACAAGATGAACACCCAGTGAACGGGGCTGAGCGGCCTCGCTCTTAGCCCCGAGCGTTCGTTGGGCACCAGAGCGCCCCGGGCGTCCGGCAGCTCATCGTTGCTTGCTCGGACCGACGTTCGCACGCCCCAAGCCTTGCGGGGCCTGCCGGCGCTCGAGGGGTGGTCAGCGCCGGAAGGGGGCTGCCACCTCGGTGAGGAAGCGGTCCATCAGGTCCCGCCGCGCTGCCCCCGTGCCGAGGTTCCAGTCCGGGAGGATGAACTCGTCAACTCCTGCTCGCTCGTAACGGCCGAGCATGTCCTGCATCTCGGCCGAGCTCACCTCGACGCTCGGCATCCGGGAGATGGGGGCCCCGGCCCCGTCCAGGGTGACGATGACCTGGGCGGACCGAGCGATCGTGTCGGGATCTCGTCCCAGTTTCTCGCAGTGGCGGTCGAGGACGGCGCCCTTGGTTGCGATCACTTCGGGTGTACCCCAGGTGTTCCACTCGTCGGCCCACTTGGCTGCTATGCGCAACGTGACCTTCTCGCCGGCGCCCCCGATGAGCAGCGGCAGGCGGTCCTGGAGAGGTTTCGGCTCCATCGGGGCGTCGACGAGGTGGTAATAGCGGCCGTCGAAGTTTGCCCTCGGCGTCGTGAGGAGCCCGCGGAGCACGGCGCAGGCCTCGTCCAGGCGGGCGAGCCGGCCCGGGACGTCCGAGTACTCGATCCCATAGGCGCGGTGCTCGTTTTCTTGCCAGCCGGCGCCGATCCCGAGCACCAGGCGGCCACCGCTCAAATGGTCGACCGTGGCCGCCATGTTGGCGAGGACGGCCGGGTGACGGTAGGTGTTCCCCGTGACCAGGGAGCCGAGGCGAAGGCGTGGGATGCTCGTCGCGAGCCCGGCGAGCACGCTCCAGCATTCGAGGAGCGGCCCGTCCGCGGGCGCCGCGGCAGGCATGAAGTGGTCGGCGACCCAGAGGCCGTCCCACCCCGTTTCTGCGGCGTGCGAGGCCACGTCGAAGAGCTTGCCCCAAGGCTGAGTCGTCGATGGCCAGATGCTGAAGCGCATGGCGTCACGCTACAGCGGCTGGCCTTCGACTAGTACGGCTGCGCCCGGGCGCCTTGGTCGCTGTGCGGTCGCGACGGCGTGGCACGGCCGGAAGCCCGGGTCGCCCCTGGGTCAGGCCAGGCTGACGAGCTCGAGGTCGTCGTCTTCCCAGGCATCTTCGGCTCCCTCCGGCATGGTGAGGACGCGATCAGGGGCGAGCTCGGCCACAAAGCTCGTGTCGTGGCTCACCACGACCATGGCGCCGGGCCATTCCGACAACGCCCGCCCTATGCCTTCTCTTGAGGGAGGGTCGAGGTTGTTGGTCGGCTCGTCGAGCAGCAGGCAATTGTGGCGACCGGCCACCAACTGCGCCAGGGCCAATTTGGTCTTTTCACCGCCCGATAAGGTGCCGGCATCTTGGAAGGCCGTGTCGCCGACCAGGCCGAACATCCCGAGGAGCCCTCTGAGCTCCGTCTCGGTCGCAGCTCGCTCCTTGCGTAGGTGGTCGATCACGCTTTGCCCGGGCTGGATGCCCTCGTGCTCTTGGGCGTAGTAGCCGACCGAGACGCCGACGCCTGCCCGCCAAAAGCCTTGCGTGGGCTCGGAAAGCCCGGCCAAGATGCGCAACAGGCTGGTCTTTCCCGCCCCGTTGAGGCCCATAACGAGCAACCTCTGGCCGCGCTCGACGGCGAAACCGACGTCTTCGAAGACCGGTGCCGGCTCGTACGCCTTGGCCAACCCGACCACCTCGAGGACCACGCGCCCGCAGTGAGGGGGAGGAGGGAAAGAGACGTTGTAGCGCCGCTCCCGACGTACCGCCGGCGTCACGGCGGCGGCCTGCAGTTTCGACACGCGCTTGTCGAGGACCTTGGCCACCCTCGCCCGCTTCGCGCTCTGGTGGCGCATCGACTCCGCGAGCGTCGACAGGCGTTTGATCTCTGCGGCCTGGCGGCCGGCCAGCTTGGCCTGCCGCTCCTCGTCCGCCGCTCGCGCCTCCCGGTACTGGGAAAAGGTGCCCTTGTACTCCACCAGTGCACCCTCGTCGAGGTGCAGCACGCGCGTGATCGAGCTGTCCAGCATTTCTATGTCGTGACTGACGACCAGGAGCGCGCCGCGATAGGAGCGGAGGAA
Organism: Acidimicrobiaceae bacterium; assembly: GCA_027334785.1. Taxonomy (GTDB): domain Bacteria; phylum Actinomycetota; class Acidimicrobiia; order Acidimicrobiales; family Palsa-688; genus JAJZYO01. The sequence continues at coordinate 1,693 of DAHWQF010000304.1, read as the reverse complement.
CCCCACAAGCCACGTTTTAGCGTCCCCGTCCAGGTGGTTGGTGGGCTCGTCGAGCAGCAGCACATCACTGCCGGCGAAAAGTATCCTCGCCAGTTCGAGCCGCCTGCGCTCGCCGCCCGATAGCACCTTCACGGGGAGGTCCAGCCGGTCGCCATCCAGCCCCAGGCCGGCCACCAGCTTTCGCGCCTCCGCCTCCGCCGCGTAACCGCCCGCCGACGAGAACTGCTCCTCGGCCCGTGAATACCGGTGGATGGCACGAGGCGATGGGTTTTCCTCCATGGCCAGGCGCAATTTCTCGAGCCGCTGGGCCTGCTCGTCGAGGCCGCGCCCGGAGAGGACGTGCTCGAGCCCGCTGGCGGCGAAGTCGCCGTAGTGGCTGCGCGGCTCCTGTGCAAGCCACCCGAGCGCGCCTTGGACCCGGACACTCCCGGCCGCGGGCTGGAGCTCGCCGCCGAGGGCCCGGAGGAGGCTGGTCTTCCCGGCGCCGTTGCGGCCCACGAGACCGACCTTGTCCCCGGCGCGCACCGCGAAGGTCGCATCCTCGAGGGTGACGCGGCCGCCAACTTCGATGCTCAGCCCGTGCGCTGAGAGCATGGCTCCATCATGGCCTGCCGGAGCCGAGCGGCGGGTCCTATTTAATTTATCAGCCCGCCACCGGCCCACTAGAGTTGGGACAACATCTCTGATGAACAGGCCAAAAGGGGTTTAGTGCGGTAGTGCAGGCAAAGTTGGTGTGCGTGGGTTCGTACGGCCCGGGCATGGGCGGCCATGGTGCCGGCATTTACCTTTTCTGGCAGGGCCGTTCTCGTGTGCTGACACCAGCGGGGACGTTTGATATGGCGGCCCCGTCGTGGCTCTGCTGGCACCCAAGCCTGCCGGTCCTCTACGCAGCCGACGAGCAGGAAGGCACGGTCACCGCGCTGGCGCTCGGCCCTGACGGTTCGTCCGGCCAAGACCTCTTGAGGGTGGTGGAGCGGCTCCCGAGCGGTGGCCGCGAGCCCTGCCACCTCGCCGTGTGCGGCAAGGGCGAATACCTGGCCTGTGCCAACTACGGGAGCGGCAGCGTGTCCATCTTTCGCCTCGACCCCGAGGGCAAGCTCGTCGAGCGCACCTGGCTCGCAGAACACCACGGGTCGAGCCGGGACAGTGAACGCCAAGACCGAGCGCACCCCCACATGGTCGTCCCTACGGCCGACGGCAGCCGGGTCAGCGTGGTCGACCTCGGCACCGACGAGGTCCGCAGTTACCAGCTGTCGGCGCAAGGAGAGCTTGGCCCGTTGGCGACCTCGACGGTCCCCCCGGGTAGCGGCCCCCGTCAACTGGTGCGGGTGCCCGGGAGCCGGCGCGTGTTCGTAGTCGCAGAGCTCACCTCGGCACTTATCGTGGCAGACGAGGCCGAAGACGGGGGGATCGTCGTGGCTGGCACTTTGGCTGCCACGCCGGCGAGCGGGAGGGAGGGCTCCCCACGCAACTTTCCTTCCCAGGCGGCGCTCTCAATTGACCACCGCCTGCTCTACCTCTCCAACCGTGGTGCCGACACCATCGCCGTCTTCGCTACAGATGATTTGCGCCGTACCGGCGAGTACCCGAGCGGCGGCCAGTGGCCGCGCCACTTCGCGCTCGACGGGCCATACCTCTACGTCGCCAACCAGCTCGGCGACACACTGGCCCTGCTTGAGATAGACCCCTTGAC
>DAHWQF010000303.1 GCA_027334785.1 Acidimicrobiaceae bacterium | reverse complement strand
AGAGGGGCGACGCGCTCGAGTACCTGGGCGTAGACGTGGTTGGTGTCGCGCTGGTCCGGAAGGTCGGCGCGGGGCGCGTGGACCTTCTCGCTTCTCCATTTGGCAAACGCCTCCTCCACCAACGTGGAGAGGTCCTGCTCACCCTCGTAGCGGGCCACCGTGACGCGGTTACCCCGCAGGAGGACGGAGTACTGCACGCGGGAGAGGCCGTCGCGCAGGGCATTGACCTCGGCCGCCAGCGACCCGAACCGTTCCGACCCCCTGTAAGCGGCTAGGTGCTCACGGAACCGTCCGAGCGCCCGGGACGACGGGCCCACTCTCTCCAGCCCTTCGTGCAGGGACGTGACTGCCACGCTGTAGCTCGCGGCGGCGTCGAGGAAACAGCCCTGCTTGAACGCGTCGCCTTCCACCTGCGCCATGCGCCGCAGGTGCGTGCGAGCTTGGCGCATCAGCTTGGCGAAGGCGCTGACTACGTCCGCAACCTCGCGGCGTTCGAGGTCACGGCACACCTCCTGGCGGTAGCGGACAGCAGCTTCGTCTTCGAGCGGCGTATAAAAAAACGGCGCCAGGTCGTACTCGTCGCGACCCGCCAGCGCGGCCTTCACGACCTGGTCGAGGTGGAGGTCGGGGAAATGGCCAGGCTGTTTGGCCTCCGCCCGCGCCCCCGGTGCCTCACTACGGTCGCCGGGGTGCAAGACGCTGACCGCGACGCCTGTTCCTGGCTGGGCGCTCATGACACGACGATCTTCGTACCCAGGTCTACCTGTCCTCCTCTGACATACCAGTGTAGGGGGAACCTTTGGGCACCTCCTGGGCTCGGGTGCACGGGGGTACCAAGAAGGGCCCGATGACATTGTGCTGCCGTGAAGGGCGAGAGGGGGAGGTAGCCGCGCAGGAACAGGCGGCGAGGGCCCCGCGTCCGCCGGCGGTGGCTGCCGCGCTCAAGTTCGTCCTCATGGTGGGCGCGATGAGCCTGTTCGCGGACTTCACCTACGAGGGCTCGCGCTCGATCGTCGGCCCGTACCTGGGTGCCTTGGGGGCCGGGGCGCTCGCGATCGCCGTCATCACCGGCCTCGGGGAGTTCCTCGGGTAGGGGCTGCGGCTGGTGTGGGGCCGAAGTGCCGACCGCACCCGCCTCCACTGGCCGATCGCGACTGGCAGGTACGTGCTCCAGATGGCGGTGGTGCCCCTCCTGGCCCAGGCCGGTAGCTGGGAGGTGGCTGCCCTCCTAGTGGTGCTAGAAAGGGTCGGCAAAGCCACGCGCAACCCGCCGAGGGACGCGATAGCTCGCCTACGCCTCTCTCGCTGTGCCGGCGGTGATCATGCTCTCCCTGCTGGCGGTCGCCCGCATCACCTACCCGCGGCCAGAAGACTTGGAACCGTCCGGCGTCGAGGTGAGGGCGGCGGGGCTGCCCCGGGTCTTCTGGATCTATCTCGTGGGGGCGGCTCTCGCAGGTGCCGGCTTCGCCGACTACCCACTGATCGCATTCCATCTCGAACGTTCCTCGACCGTTGGCAGCGGCATCGTACCCATTTTCTATGCGGTCGCCATGGCTATCAGCGGGCTCGGGTCGCTGGCCTTCGGACGCATGTTCGACCGTTCCGGTCTAGCTGTGCTCGTACTAGGCGAGGTCGGGTTCGTGCTGGTCGTAGTGGCCTTTGCCATCATGGCGACGCAGTGCCATAGCCTGAAGACTACCTCTACCACCCAGTGACGGCTCGTTTACGCTCAGTACCCGCCACTTGACGGGGCTGCCAGCGCTCATGTCGCAGTCGATCGCGTTGAGACACCCAGTGTCCTGGGGGATGTCGTCGGGTGAGCCAAGAGCCGGGTCGAGCGCGGCAAGCACGGTGCGGTTAATCGCGTCGTGGCTGACGACTACCGTTGGACCAAGCCCCGAGCCGCGCGCGATGTCGAGCATTGCCGCCAAGGCGCGAGAGCGCACGTCGGCCGCCGGCTCGACGCCGGGAGCCGCATCCACCGAACCAAAGCGGTTGACCACCTCTGCCGTCGCCACACCGGCCCACTGACCGTAGCCCCGATCGGTCAAGCGCATATCGATGTGCCTGCTGACCCGAGCCTCGCGAGCTATAGCCTCCCCCGTCTCAACGGCCCGGCGTAGCGGACTGGTAACGACCTGGCGGGGGTGGCGTCGAGCCAGGGACCGGCCCAAGCGGGCAGCTTCGTGCCGGCCTACAAGATCGAGAGGCACGTCCAAATGGCCGCGCAGTGCGCCAGCGGCATTAAGCTCAGTCCTGCCGTGGCGCACGAGGTAGATCCGCACGGGACGAGGAAGTCCGTTGTCGCAACTAGCTCCCACGTCGCTGCTTCCTAAGGCTGACATACCAAGACCTCTTGCTTGTCGTCGCGTCCTTCAGGAGCCTCAAAGCAAGTAACGGCGTACACGTGGCGTGCCCACAGGAGGCCGGTTCCCGAGCCCTGGAACCGAGGCAGCTGACACGACCAGTGATATTAGCGCAGGTTACTGTTGTCGAGAGGAGAGCCCTCCTCGAACACTCTCCGGTAGAGGTCCTCGCCGTAGGCGGTCGGCTCGGGTGCTCCTTCGACCAACTTGTACGGCTGCGCTCCAGACTGTCGGGGTGCCCGCAGGAAAAGGGCGCGGTCCCTGCCCTCGGACCAGAGCCGGTTGGCCAGCTCGAAGAGGTGGGTCACGTAGACGACTTTCACCCCCGCTTCGGTCATTGCCCTGACGAGCTCGAGGGCGATCTCGGAGCCCTCTTGCTCGTTGGTGGACGCGAAGGACTCGTTGCAGAGCAGCAAGCCACCGGCAGAGACCCTCTTCACGACTCGGCTCATCCGGCGCAGCTCCTCGTCCAGCTTCCCGCCCCGGAGCGCAGGGTCTTCTTCCCGCTTGAAGTGGCTGAACACCCCGCTTACGACCGCGGCCTGGAAACGGCTGGCGGCGACGAACATGCCTGCCTGCATCATGAGCTGCGCCAGGCCGAGGCTGCGCAGGAACGTCGATTTGCCGCCCTGGTTGGCGCCGGTCACCACCACGAGCGACCTTCCGTCCGCTCCGAAGTCGTTGTCTACCACCCGGGCCGCGCTGCGCAGGGCGAGCACCAAGTCGTAGAGACCCTCGCCCGACCACGCCAGCTCACCTGGGGCCATGGGCTCGGGTACGCAGACTGCTCCCCCGAGCTCGGAGAGACGAGCACGCAGGTTTATGCAGCCGACGTAGAAGGCGAGCTCGGTCTTGAGCAGGGTGAAGAAGCCGCGGACGTGCTCAGCCGAGTGCGCCACTGCGTTGGCGACCAGGTTTAGGCTCCGGAGCTCCCACTCGTCAAGGATCTTGAGGCCGGCTTCGTCGCGCGTCGATATCTCGAAGGTGTCGCCCGAGCGCCGCAGGGCCGCCAGCCTCTCCCGCCAACCGCGTCCGGGCCGGAGGTGGAGCACGAAGCCTCTGGCCGTGTTGCCCGGCCCGAGCTCCGCGCTGATGAGCATCCCGCCCCGGAACTTGAGCCGCTCCAAGTGGCCTTGGACTTCCGCGAAGTACGCGTCGTCGAGCTCCTCGGAGACCATCTTGAAAAAGCGGGCTAACCCATCGGAAGAAAACTCGTCGGCGTGCTCCTCTGAGAGCCGCCTGAGCCGGCGGAGGTACCCAACGAAGGTCTCCACCACCCGCACGGCGCGCGAGAGCACCGCTCGGGGCGAGGACCGGTTGTACAGGCCCCAGATCTGCCTTTCCGCGTCGACTGCCTCGACCGCCAAGTCGTACATTTCCCTCACGACACCAGAGTGCTGCAGGCAGTCGTACAGGACGCGCTGGCGGTAGCCGATCGTGACGGTGTCCTTCAGGCTGAAGACCAGTGCCTTCTTGCAGACCTCAGACACCAGCCGGTCCCCTCGGCCCATCTCTTTACAGAGGATGTCGAGGCCGAGGTCCTGGGACAGCTCGTCGGAGCCCTCGGGTAGGTCGCGCCTCGAGTCGAAGTCAGCGTCCGGGTGGAGGAGGTAGACCTTCAGGAGGCCACCTCGGCGACGAGGCGGGTGTACGTGAGGCCGTGCTTCCTGGCCAGTGCTTTGGCGTAGGAGCGCCCGTCGGCCGGCCTCCTCGTCAGCTTGAAAGTCCGCACTTCGGGGTCCTCGGGCATGACCTCGGCCACCATGCTGACCGTGGCGTCGTTGAAAGAAGCGAGTTCGTCCACGAACGTCACGTAGACGCAGAGCGCTCCCAGACCGGTCACCTTCTCGAGGACCCTCATCCCGATGAAGCGGGAATCGGCGAGGGTAGTGGAAGCGAAGCTCTCGTTCATCACGATGACGCTCCTGCTCGTGGCGTGGAGAAGGATGTAGCGCACCCGTTCGAGCTCGTCGTTCAGCTTGCCCTGGAGGTTGTCGAGGCGTTCTTCTTTCTCGAAGTGGGTGAACACCCTGTCGGGCAGGTAGAGGCGGGCCGCCGCGGCCGGGACTGGGACCCCGAGGCCGGCCAGGTAGTGGAGCTGACCGAACATGCGGGCAAATGTGGTCTTGCCCCCTTGGTTGGGCCCGGTCACCACGACGATGCGCTCGGGGCCGGAGAGATCCATGTCGTTGGCGACCGAGGCAGTGCCATAGCGGGAGAGCGCGAGGGCGAGCGCGATGTCGCTGCCGCCGGCAACGCTAAGTTCCTTGGAGCGGCTGGAGACCTCCGGGTAGCAAAATGCCGTGCCGGTACCTCGAAGGCGGTAAACAAGGTTCAGGTATGCCAGGTAGAACTGCACTTCCCGGTCGAAGGCTACGACGGTCGGGTCCATGAGGCTGTGGCGGCGGGAGTAGAAAGCTTCCAGGCGGGAGAAAGGTTCGGGGTAGAGGCG
>DAHWQF010000302.1 GCA_027334785.1 Acidimicrobiaceae bacterium | reverse complement strand
CCCCGAGACCTCTCACCAGCTACCCGTTCAGTGCCATTGCCTGCCAACCGGGGGGGAGCCGGTGCTGGGCAGTCGGGACCGCCGTGGCCGCCGAGTACGACCCGGCGGCGTTCGGGGGCGATGGCTGGCGCCTCATCACGGTGCTCGGCCCTGCGGGTTCTGAGTGTGGCCCAGGTGGGCCGCAGAACGCCTGCCTGCGCTCGGTCGCCTTGGGCAACACCAACGAGCACTTCGCCGTGGGCGGTGGAGGCAACATCTACCAGCAGTTCGACTACCAGGGACAGGGCTGGTCCAACACCGTGAGCCTCGGGGCCGGGTACTTCACCTCCATCTCCTGTGGCCCTCCCGCGGCGGCCGGCCACAGCCACTGCATCGCCGTCGGCACGGACAGTTCCCTGTCCGCCAGCCGTATCTACGTCACTTTCGACAGCGGGGCCAACTGGTCGCCAGCACGCGCGCCGGCCGAGGGCGCGCTACCACCGTTGCGGAGCGTGTCGGTACCACCCGGGGCGGGTGCTCATGGCCTCGCCTGGGCCGTAGGTGACCAGGGGACCGTCGTCGCTAGCAATGACGGCGGGCTCAACTGGGCGAAGGAGACTTCTCCCACGGCGGCCGACCTGGAGGCCGTGGACTGCCCAGGCACCGAGGTCGCCCGGGCCGTCCGGCTCTGGTGCCTGGCGGTGGGCCAGGGCGGCACCATCCTCGAGCTGCCATGACGACACCGCGTGACAACGGCGTGCCCGCCAGCGCCCACCCCGGCGCCACCGTAGAAGCCTTGGGCCGGCAGGCGGCGGTGCGCCGGCCGCTAGGCCTGCCTGTAACGCGACGGGAGCCTTTGGTGTTGAAGCCATGTACAGCACGCCGGCAAAGCTGGCCAGAACCAAGGAGACAAGAAATGAGAGGGATTTCCCCGCAGGTGCACAAGCTCGAGCGGCCGGTGGCCCGAGGGCGCCCGGCCCTCCTCGCTGCCTTGGTGGCCAGCGCCTTTTTCTTCGTTACTGCCCCGGCCGGGACTGCCCATGCAGCCGGGGCCACGCCGCTTTGGCCCTATACCGCCACGGTGACCTCAGGCCCCGGTAGGGGCCAGACCGTAAGCCTGGCCCCCCTCAACAACATCACCATGGAAGAGATCGGCGCCCGGGTGGTGGGCACCGCCACTTTGCACGTCGGCGTGGCCGGTTCCCCGTACCAGTGCCTCGACGGGGCGAGCCTCAACGTCTTTTCCTTCGACGGCCAACTGTTCGTGCACAACGGGCTCCAGGGCGCCCAGTGCACTTACGGGACCTGGGAGATCGCACCCCTGTCCCTCACTTCGCCCGCTCAGGCGCCGGCCATCGCCAAGGTGGCAGTGGCCGCCAACGGCACGCCCAACTTCGTCGCCTACGGGCGCAACTTTGGCTCGGAGCCTGGCACCGTCTCGCTCATCGGTTACAGCGCCACGTACTCAGGCCCCCTGTACCGGGCCAAGCTCCTGTACTGGTCGGCCACGACCGTGACTTTCGCCGCCAACGCGCTACCGCACGGTAACTATGACGTCCTCTTACTGACTGGCGCCGGGGCTGCCGCCACCACCTTGTTCAACTACGGGTCTTCGGCGCCGGCACCGCTGTGGGCAAAAGAGCCGTCCCCGACCGCTCAGGCCCTGAACTCCGTTTCCTGCGTGCCGGGCACTGGGCCAGCCGGCGTGCAAACTGGCTACTGCTACGCCGTGGGGGACAAGGGCACGGTCCTGTTCTCCGCTAACGGTGGGCTCACTTGGTCGCTCGAGGCCTCCCCCGTCAAGGTGGACCTGAACGGGGTCACGTGCCTGCCGCTCGCCCTCCCCGGGATGCGGGTCCCAGTGTGGTGCTGGGCGGTCGGTGACCAGGGCACCATACTTTTCACAAAAAACGGGCTCCCGTGGGCAGCCGCGGCTACGGGCCTCACGAGCGACCCGCTGAGCGCTGTGGCCTGCCAGGCGAACTACGGGCGTTGCTGGGCAGTCGGGACCGCGGTGGCCGCCGAGTTCGACCCGGCGTTTGGAGGCGACGGCTGGCGCCTCATCACGGTCCTCGGACCGGCGGGCTCGACCTGCGGCCCAGGCGGGCCGCAGAACGCTTGCCTGCGGGGCGTCGCGGTGGGCAACACCGACGAGCACTTCGCCGTCGGGGGTGGGGGCAACATCTACGACCAGTTCGACTACCAGGGGCAGAACTGGTCCAATACTGTGAGCCTCGGGGCTGGGTACTTCACTTCGGTTTCCTGTGGCCCCCAGTCCGCCGACGGGCACAGCCACTGCATCACCGTGGGGACCGACGACAGCCTCGCCGCCAGCCGCATCTACGTGACCTTCGACAGCGGTGCCTCCTGGGCACCAGCAGCCTCGCCTCCTGAAGGCGCCCTGCCAGTGTTGCGGGGGGTGTCGGTCCTCCGGGGGGCGAGTGCCACGGGGCTTGCCTGGGCCGTTGGTGACCAAGGCACCATACTGGCCACAAACAACGGCGGCAGGACCTGGGCGAAGGAGGCCTCGCCCACTAGCGCCAACCTCCTGGGGGTCACCTGCCCCAACTTGGTTGGCCCGCGGGTGCTCTGCGTGGCAGTGGGGGCAGGGGGGACCATCCTCACCCGGCGTCTTGGGCTTCCTATCTCCTCGAGCTGGCCCTATACCGCCACGGTGACCTCAGGCCCCGGTAGGGGCCAGACCGTAAACCTGGCCCACCTCAACAACATCAGCCTGGAACAGCTCGGCGCCCGGGTGGTGGGCACCGCCACCTTGCACGTCGGCGTGGCCGGTTCCCCGTACCGCTGCCTCGACGGGACGACCCTCAACGTCTTTTCCTTCGACGGCCAACTTTTCGTCCACAACGGGCTCCAGGGCGCCCAGTGCGCTTACGGGACCTGGGAAATAGTCCCCCGGTCGGTAACATCGCCTGGCCAACTACCCGTTATCACCAACGCTTATGTCGCCCTCTCCCCGCTTTGCGCCACGCCGCCGGTCGGTTGTGGCAGGGTCGTCGTGTCGGGGAGGGGCTTTGGCCCCAGCCCGGGTACGCTGTCGCTCATCGGCTACAGCGCCTCGACCTCCGGTCCTGTCGTCGTTACCCCGGTCAGGTCCTGGGCGCCTGGCAAGGTGGTGGGTGCCCTCCAAGGGGCCTTGGCACCTGGCCACTACTACGATGTCCTCCTTTTCACCACTTCGGGCGCGGCTGCCACGACGTTGGTGGAAGTGCCCCGCATCGTCCCGCTGAGCAGTTCCTGAAAATGCGTCGCCCCCCGGAGCGGCCCGTCCCTCTAGAGCCCACGGGGCCAGGCCCGGGGCGGCCGACAACGGTAGCGCCGGGCACATACTCGCCGTAGCCAATTAGGTCCCACGCAGCTAGGCCAAGAGCGCCTTGGCCGCCTCGGCCCCTACCGGCCCCGCCCGGCGACTATACAGACCGTGATGAAGGACGGTAGGCGACAGGTCGACGCCAGGCAGGCAGCCCATAGGCCCGCTGGCCATACTGGCCATCCTCGTCGTCGCGCTCGGGAGCCTGCGAGGCACACCGGGGGAGGGAGCTTGCCCGAGGCCACTGTGCCCGGCCTCGCCAGCGCCCTCGACCAGCCGGCCGGTGGTTCGGCCTGGGACCCACTGCGGGGGCCGCTTTTTAGGGTGCTGTGGGCGGCCGCGCTCGCCTCGTCGATGGGGTCTTGGGTCGAAGGGGTGACGGTCATGTGGCGCATGGCGGCGCTGACCGGTTCGCCGCTCCTGGTCTCCCTGGTACAGACCGCAGGCAGCCTTGCCATCGTCGCGCTGGCGGTCCCAGCCGGTGCCATCTCGGACCTATGGCCGCGCAAGGTGGTCCTCGCCCTGACCCAAGGATGGGCGGTAGCCACCATGGTCGTCTTCGCGGTGGCGGCGGCCTTGGGCGTCCTCGGCCCGGCGGTGATACTGGTGCTTACCTTCTCGCTCGGCCTCGCCACCACGCTCGGCTGGCCTGCCTGGCAGATGACCTTGCCCGAAGTAGCGCTGCCGACCCAGATGCCGGCCGCGGTGGCGCTCAACTCGGCGCAGTGGAACATCGCCCAAGTGCTCGGGCCGGTGCTCACAGGGGTCGTACTGGCGACGGCCGGCGCCCCTTGGGCACTCGGGCTGAGCGCGCTCGGCTTCGCCGGCTTCTTCGGGGCGGCGGTGCTCTGGCGGCCGCCCCGGGCCCAGCCCAAGGGAGGCCTCGTGCAGGTGCACACCGCCGGACGGGTCGCGCTCCGCTACGCCCGCCGGTCCCGGGCGCTGCGTGCGGTGCTGGTGCGCACCGTCTTGTTCGTCCTGCCCGGTTCTGCCCTGTTGGCGCTCCTGCCCCTCGTCGCCCAGAGGCGCCTCCACGAGGGCGCGTCAGGCTATGGGCTCTTGCTCTCGCTGCTTGGGGCCGGCGCACTGCTCGCCGTCACTCTCCTGCCCCGCCTCGCCGCCCTTGGCCCCAAGGCCTTGCTCTGGCTGGGGATGCTCGTCCTCGCCGCCACCCTGGCCGTCACCGCGTCCAGCCGTAGCCCCTGGGTCGTCTGGCCGGCCCTGTTCGTGGCCGGGACCGCTTGGCTGGTCGTGCCGACGACCTTGGTGGTCGCCGTGCAGCGGGTCACCCCGGTACGCATCCGCTCCCGTGGGCTCGGCATGTACCTCGTGACTTATCAAGCTGCGTTGGCCACTGGTAGCGCGCTCGCTGGCCTTGTCGCGGGCCAACTTGGTATCCCGGTAACGCTCTTTTCCGCGGCGGCCATCCTCGTGCTCGCCGCGCTCGTTGCGGCACGCATGGGCCTGCCCGGCGTGGAAGGCCCCGCTCAAGCCGGGTGACCCGGCTTGCCGG
>DAHWQF010000301.1 GCA_027334785.1 Acidimicrobiaceae bacterium | reverse complement strand
CCACGCCTACCAAACGCTCGCCGAAGCGCTGACGGGTGCCACCTGGTCGCTCCAAAAGAGCCCGGACGCGAGCGTCGCCAACAACGAACTGGCAGGCGTCTCCTGCTCGGCGCCTGGCACCTGCGAAGCCGTCGGCTTTTATTCCAATGGGAGCTCCCAGCAACCCCTGGTGGCCGCGTTGTCGGCCGGGGTCTGGCACGAGCAGGCGGGCCCGGGTGAGACCGGCGCGGGCAACACCTTGGCCGGCGTCTCCTGCCCGGTGACGGGCACGTGCAGCGCCGTGGGCGCTTACACGGTCGCGGGCGTGAGCGAAGCCCTGGCCATGAACTTCTCCGGCTCGTCGTGGTCCCTGGTCAGCGCAGCCGGCCAAGACGCGCCGCAGGCTTCCCTCTCGGGAGTCTCCTGCTCGGCGCCTGGCACCTGCGTGGCCGTCGGTTCCGCGCTGGGGGGGACGGGCACCGCAGAGGCCCTGGCCGAGACCTACACCGGAGCTTCTGGGGGCTCCGGGGGCTCTTTTTCGGTCTCCGCGGCCGCGACCCCCCCGGGGGCCGAGGCGAGCTACCTCTCAGGTGTCTCGTGCCCGGCCGTGGGCAGCTGCGTCGCGGTCGGCTACGAGGTCAACGCTGGCAGTGTCCCGCAGGCGCTCGCCGAGACAGAGAGCGGGGGGTCCTGGTCTTTGTCCGCCCTGCCTCTGCCGAGCGCGGCCGGGAGCTCCCTCTCAGGTGTCTCGTGCCCGGCCGTGGGCAGCTGCGTCGCGGTCGGCTACGACGTGGGTGCGGGCGGCGCAGCTCAAGCGCTCGTCGAGTCCTACAGTTCAGGCGCCTGGTCGGTGGCGCCCACGCCCCTGCCGACCGGGGCCAAGCGGAGCTACCTGGCCGGCGTCTCCTGCCCGTCGCCGGCAACGTGCGTGGCAGTCGGCTATTACACGATGGGTGCCACGGCCCTCACACTGGTCGAGGGCCTTTCGGGGGGGTCTTGGTCGGTCGAGCCGAGCGCCGAAGAGGGCAGCGGTGCCAACGCCCTAACAGCCGTGTCCTGCGGGGCGGTCACGAGTTGCTACGCCGTCGGGTACTACCAGAGCCAGGGTAGCGAGCGGCCGCTCGTCGAGACCGTGGCGGGAGCGGCCGGCCCAGCCACCGTGACCTCGGCGCCTGACCGCTTCAGGGGGTCCCTGTCGGGCGTGTCCTGTGTGGCTGCCAGCACTTGCGCGGCGGTCGGCTACAGCGTCGGTAGGAGCGCGCAGCAGTCCCTGGCGGAGGTGCGGTCGAAGGCTTCCTGGGCTGTCGCGCCCACCTACAACAGCTCATCATTGCAGCAAAACGGGTTGGCCGGGGTTTCCTGCGCCGGGACCGCCTGCGTGGCGGTGGGCTCCTACCAGGACGGCTCGGCGCGCCTGGCCCTCGCCGAGTACGGCCACCTTGCCGCCCCCGCCCCGAGTGCTCCGACCCCGGCCACCACGACGACCACCACTACGACGACGCCACCCCCGGCCACCACCGGGAGCACTACCACGACGGCCGTGACCACGACTACCACCCGGCCGGCCGCCCCCAAGCAGGTGGCGACCAGTACCCGGTTGTCCTCGAGACCCAACCCGTCGGTGGAGGGCCATATCGTCACCTACACAGCTCTCGTGCGGCCGGCGCCCCGGGGCGGCAAGGTCGCCTTCACCGATAACGGCGTGGCCCTTTCCCGCTGCCGGGCCGTCCCGCTCAGCGCCATCGGCAAAGCGACCTGCTCGGTCTCCTACTCCTCGTCGGGCGACCACGTGGTCGAGGCGTTCTACTCGGGCTCGGCCAGGTTCACCTCGTCGGCCTCGGGCCCATATAGCCAACTGGTGGCCGCGCCACCTCCTCTCGCCGAGGGTTATTGGCTGGCGACCCGGCGGGGCGGGGTGTTCGCGGCCGGGGCGGCGCGCCACCTAGGTGGCATCGCCACGACCGCCAAAGACCCCGTGGTCGCCATCGCAGCCGCTCCCGACGGCAACGGGTACTGGGTAGCCACGGCCGACGGCACGGTGAGGGCCTTCGGCTCCGCCCGCTACTTCGGTGACCTGCCCAGGCTAAAAGTGCACGTGGACGACATCGTTGCCATCGCGCCCAGTACAGATGGGCGGGGGTACTGGCTGGTCGGGCGCGACGGCGGCCTTTTCGCCTTCGGCGACGCGGCCTACCACGGCTCGCTCGTCGCGAGGCACCTCCGGGTTTCGAACATCATTGGGATGGCCGCGGTCCCCGACGGGTACCTCCTCGCCACTTCGGGCGGGGGTGTCCTCACCTTCGGCAAAGCGCACTACTACGGCTCCCTCCCGGCCAGGAAGGTCCACACCCACGACATCAAGGCGATCGTGGCCGCGCCCCGTGGTGACGGGTACCTGCTGGTAGGCGCCGGTGGCGGGGTCTTCACCTTTGGCCGCGGCGCCCACTTCTACGGCTCCCTCCCGGCCGAGCACGTTCGCGTCTCTGACATAGTGGGCATAGCCCTCACCCCCGACCACCGGGGCTACTTCATGGCCGGGGCCAACGGCGCCGTCTACGGCTTCGGTGATGCCAGCGCTCGCCCCATGCCGAGGGGCTTGGCCGCCCGCTTGCCCGTCGTGGCGCTGGCCGGCCGGTAAATGTTGACTATGCCGATCGGATTTTGTAAGAATGGTGCCGATGACTTCTGTGCTGCCGACGAGGGACGTCTCGGCCGAGCTCGAGGCCGACATCGCCAAGTTCGGCGAGATGCTGAGCGCCTACCTCGAGGGTCGGGTCGAGGAGGACACCTTCCGGATTTTCCGGCTCAACAACGGCATCTACGGCCAGCGCCAGGGTGGGCACAACCAGATGGTGAGGGTGAAGGCGCCGTACGGGTCGATCACCCCTGCCCAGCTCGAGATGTTGGGCCATGTGGCGGAGACCTACAGCCGTGGGTGGGGGCACCTGACGACGAGGCAAAACGTGCAGTTCCATTTCGTAGAGCTCGAACGGGTGCCGGCGCTTCTACGCGACCTGGCTAAGGCGGGCCTCACGACCAGGGAGGCCTGCGGCGACACCGTACGCAACATCACGGGGTGCCACCTGGCTGGCGCGTGCCCGTTCGAGGTGCTCGACATCAGCCCCTGGGCCGAGGCTGCCTTCCGGCACTTCCTCCACCACCCCTACGCCCAGCGGCTGCCCCGCAAGTTCAAGATCAACTTCTCGGGCTGCGTGACCGACTGCGGGCAGGCCATGTTCAACGACATAGGGGTGGTGGCTGTGTCCCGGCCACTGCCTGAGGGCACGACCGAGGCGGGGTTCAGGGTCTTCATCGCCGGGGGCCTGGGCGCCAACCCGCACCCGGCCCAGGCGCTCGAGGAGTTCACGCCGCGGGACCAGCTCATGGCCACGCTGGAGGCAGTCCTGCGGACTTTCGACCACTACGGCAACCGGGACAACAAATTGCGGGCGCGCATGAAGTGGCTCGTCGACACCATGGGGGTTGAGGAGTTGCGGGAGCGCATCTTGAAGGAGCGCAAGCTGCTGGTCGCATCGAGCAGCTGGCCCGGGGGCATCCCGGGGGTCGTCCAAGAGCTGGGCGATGCCCCCGCTGGCGTGGCCGGCGTGTCGTCGCCGACACCGGTGGGCGCTCCGGTCATGCTGCGTCTGTCGCCAGGGGACCCCTTCAAGCGCTGGGAGGCAGCCAACGTCGTGGTCGGTGTGGCCAAGGGCACGGTGTCGGCGATCGCGTACGCCCGGCTCGGAGACGTCACGGCCGCTCAGTTCCGCGAACTGGCCGCGGTCCAACGTGAGCTCGGCGCCAGCATGCGCATCACCAACAGGCAAAACCTCGTGTTCAGGGACCTCGCGGCCGAGCAGCTCCCCGAGCTGTACCGTCGCCTCGAGGGCATCGGCATGGCCGAGCCCGGTGCCGAGCTTGCCCGCGACGTAGTGTCCTGTCCTGGTGCCGACACCTGCAACCTGGCTGTCACCCAGAGCCGGGGGCTGGCTGACGACATCGGCAAGGCACTGGAAAAGGCCGGCCTCGCCGACATAGGCGGGGTGCGGGTCAACATATCGGGCTGCACCAACAGCTGCGGCCAGCACCACATCGCCGACATCGGTTTCCACGGGGCCGAGCGGCGTGCCCACGGCCGGCCGGCGCCCGGTTACCAGCTCCTGCTCGGCGGGCACGTGGGCCAGACCGAGGTCGTGTTCGGCCAGAGGGCGCTGCGCCTGCCGGCCAAGGCCTGCGCCGAGGCGACCGTGCGCATAGTTGGCCGCTTCGCCGAGGAGCGCCTCGCCGGCGAGGACTTCGCCACCTGGCTCGAGCGGGCGGGAGGGGCCAAGGCGGTGGCCGCGGGCCTCTCGGATCTCGACGACTGGCCGGCGCCCGAGGAGCGCCCTGACTACTACATCGACTTTGACGAAACCGGGCCGTACGTGGCAGAAGTCGGCGCGGGCGAGTGCGCCGGAGCGTGAAGGCTGTCACCTGGCCCGGGCCCTGCGTTCCGGTAGCGTCTGGTAGAGGAAGGCTATTGTTATGGCTTTGCTTGACGTCCCTGGTACAGAGCCACTGACCGACGAGGCACTGGCGGAGCTGTCCGCCAAGTTCGAAAGGGCTCCGGCGAGCGAGGTGGTCGAGTGGGCGGTGGGACAGTTCCACCCCCAACTGTGCCTCACGGCCTCCATGACCGACGCCGTCTTGATCGATATAGCGACCAGGGTGGAGCCGTCCATCGAGGTGGTGTTCATCGACACCGGCTACCACTTCCCCGAGACCCTCGCCACGCTCGAGGAGGTGCGCCGGCGCTACGGGCTCAACCTGCGCATCCTGACCGTCCCCCCGGCTCCGGTCCCGCT
>DAHWQF010000300.1 GCA_027334785.1 Acidimicrobiaceae bacterium | reverse complement strand
GCTCCTCGGTGGCTGCCGCCGGCTGGGCTCCTACTTCTCGGCGCCGGCGCGCTCTCGACGAACCTTGTCCCAGAAGTTGGAGGGCATGACCTCGTAGTGGGAGTGGCGGGCCTTGAAGCGCCCCCGGCCGCCGGTCAGGCTCCGCAAGTCGATCGCGTAGCGCACGATCTCGGCGGTCGGGACGAGCGCGGTGATCAGCGACTCGCCGGTGCCGGCGGTCTCGGTGCCCTGGACCCGCCCCCGGCGGCTATTGAGGTCACCGAGGACGTCGCCCTGGTAGGCGTCGGGGACTGTCACTTCGAGGAGCGAGAGCGGCTCGAGGACGACCGGGCTCGCCTTGGCGAGCGCCTCGCGGACCGCTAGGGCGCCGGCCATCTTGAATGAGAGCTCCGAGGAGTCGACGGGGTGGCTCTTGCCATCGAAGCAGGTGACCCTCACATCCACGACGGGCCAGCCGAAGGCGCCTCCCTCGCTCAAGGCTTCCTCGGCACCTTTTTGGACGGCGG
Source organism: Acidimicrobiaceae bacterium (assembly GCA_027334785.1). Taxonomy (GTDB): domain Bacteria; phylum Actinomycetota; class Acidimicrobiia; order Acidimicrobiales; family Palsa-688; genus JAJZYO01. The sequence continues at coordinate 4,327 of DAHWQF010000300.1, read as the reverse complement.
GGATGTACTGGCGGGGTATGACACCGCCCACGATGTTGTCCACGAACTCAAAGCCGCTCCCCCGCTCCATCGGCTCAATGCGCAGCGAGGCCACGCCGAACTGGCCGTGGCCACCGGTCTGCTTCTTGTACTTGCCCTCGGCCTCGGCGGTGGAAGTGACGGTCTCGCGATAGGGCGTGACTAGGTCTTCTATTTCCACGGCGACGCCGAACTTCCGAGCGAGACGCTCCATGGAGATGGCCAGGTGTGTCTCGCCCGTCCCCGAGAGCACCGTCTGGTGGGTCTCGTCGTCGCGCCGGACGCTGAGGGAGGGGTCCTCTTCCTGGAGGCGGTGCAGCGCGGTCATCAACTTGTCCTCGTCGGCCTTGCTCTTGGGCCTGATGGCGACCGATAGGACGGGGGCGGAGAGCTCGGCGAGCCAGCCGGCGCTGGCCTGGTCGGTCTCGACGGGCATGTTGCGTGGCGTGAGGGTGTCGGCGGTATTGGTGGAACTCAGCTTCGCCACGGCCCCGATGTCGCCGGCGGCTACCTCGGTGAGCGGGAGCTGCTCCTTGCCACGCAGGGTGAAGAGGGCGTGGAGGCGCTCTTCTGCCTTGGTCCGCGGGTTGTAGAGCACCGCGTCGGGCCGGATTGTGCCAGAGGTGACCCTGAAGAGGGAGATTTTCCCCACGTACGGGTCGGCGACCGTCTTGAACACCTGTGCGAGCGGGGAGCCAGCCGGGTCACAGGGCACCTCTACGACCTGGTCGCTGCCGGGGGCGTGGGCTCGGGCCGGTGGGCGCTCCAGAGGAGAGGGGCCGACGTCGCAGATGGCGTCGAGAAGGCGGTCCACCCCGATCAAGCTGGCAGCCGAGCCGCACACGACCGGGAAGACTTGGCTCGCGACCACGCCTTTGGCAAGCGTCTTGGCGAGCTCCTCAGTCGATATCTCCTCGCCCTCAAGGTAGCGGCCGGTCAGGTCGTCGTCGGCGACGACGATGCCCTCGACCATGGCGTCATGCTCGGCATGCTCGCGCTCGGCGATCTCGGCCGGGATGGGGCCGGCGGTGGCGCTGTGCTTACCGGGATCGTAGGTAAAGGCGGTGTCGGTGAGCAGGTCGACCACACCGGAGAAGCTGTGTTCCTGGCCTATGGGTAGCTCGAGGGGGGCGATACCGGCGCCGAAGGCCTTTTGCACCTGTTGCAAGGCGGAGGAAAAGTCGGAGCGTTCTCGGTCGAGCTTGTTCAAGAACACCAGGCGGGGGATGCGGAGCTCCGCAGCGGCTTTCCACAAGACCTCGGTCTGGACCTCCACCCCGTCGACCGCGCTCACGACCACGATGGCGATGTCGGCGACGGCGAGGCTGGCGAGAGCCTCAGGGACGAAGTCGGCGTAGCCCGGGCAGTCCAACACGTTGATCTTGTAGCCACGCCACTCGAGGGCGGCTAGGCCAAGGGAGGTCGACATGTGGTGAGAGTGCTCTTCTGGTTCGAAGTCGAGGACGGCTGTCCCGTCGTCGGTCTTCCCAACCCGGCTGACCGCACCTGAGCACAGCAGCATGGCCTCGGCGAGCGTGGTCTTGCCGGAGCCTCCGTGGCCCACCAGAGCAACGTTTCGGACCTGGGCTGGTGAGTAGGCCTTCATGCGAGCACCTCCTAGGTTTGTCCCCTTCCGGCCGTCCCGGTGCGGCCGACCAGGCCAGGCTACTCGCTGCCTCCGGTGGTCGCACCGGGCTGGCAGGACCACGGAGGTGAGGGCGGTCAGGGGCGCGGTCCCGGCTGGGGAGGAGCCCGGGCTCAGGCTCCGGGCTCAGGTTCCGGGCTCAGGGACCCGGCTCAGGTTCCGGGCTCAGGTTCCGGGCTCAGGGCCCCGGCTCAGGGCCCCGGCTCAGGGCTCGGGCCCGCCGGCATGGGAGACGGCGCCGGCGGGGTTGGCCGGCGGGGTTGGCCGGCGGGGTTGGCCGGCGGGGTTGGCCGGCGGGGTTGAGACCCTCGCTCGGGGCGAAGCCGGGGGCGCGGGGGCGCTGCCGGGCTGGTAGGGGGGCCGTGTTGGCTTGGGGACCGGGCGGGGCGGCAAAACACGGTACGCTTTCGAGCGAGGAACAAGGCCCCTCATAGGAGCAGTAGTTGTTCGACGCACGCTTCCGGACGGCGGTGGACCGGGCCGTGGCACCCGCCGGCCGGGTCCTGCGGCGCACGGGGCTGTCGCCTGACCACTTGACTGCTGCCGGCATACTGCTCGCGGTGCCGGCCGCTTGGGCCATAGCGACCGGTTATCTCCTGATCGGCCTGCTCGTGTACATCGCCTCGGCTCTGCCCGACCTCTTCGATGGCAGCCTCGCCAAGGCTGCTGGGCGGACGAGCCGGCGAGGGGCGTTCTTCGACTCGGTGGGCGACCGGGTCAACGACACGGTCGTGCTGGCCGGGATCGCCTGGTACGCCCAAGACCGTTTCGGTGGCCACGCTGCCCTCGTCCCCTTGGCCGTGCTCGGGGTGTCGCAGCTCGTGTCGTACATCCGTGCTAAGGCTGACGCTCTCGGCATCGACGCCAAGGCCGGCCTGATGGAGCGGGGCGAGCGGGTCGTCGTGATCTGTGCCTCCCTCGTGTTCTCGGCCGAGATGCTGTGGCTTTTGTGGGTGGTCTTCGCCCTCTCCTGCATTACGGCGGCGCAGCGCTTCGTGGCTGTCTGGCACCAGGCAGGGAAGCCGCCCCCGCCGCCCCCGCTGGCGCGCCTGCCCTTGCAGCGGGGTACCGTCGCCCTTCGCTGGAGGGCCTGGCGGGAGGAACTGGCGGGCAAGGACACCGCCTGGCGGGCTCGGCCCCAGCGGGGTACCAGCTCGGTCGCCGGCACGCGGTTCTTTGCCGGCACCCGGCGGCCAGCTAGGCGCGGGGGGCGTTGGCACGAGCGCCGTGCCGCCCGCCGCCGCCAGGATTAGGCAGGGCCGAGCCCGTAGGCGCGGCTCACTTGCCGGATCTGCTTCGCGGAAGGCCGGTGGGGTCCCTTCTCGGTGCACTCGCGCCTTCCCGGTGCGCTTGGCTGCCGGATGGGGACTTAGGTCGCGCCCAGAAGGCGCAACTGCACCCGGAAGTGCCGGTGCCGCCTTGGACGGCCCGCGTCGCGTAGCGTTCAGGGCAATGTTGAACGAGGCCCGCGCGTGCTGAGCAAGCAGCTCGTCCAGTACCAGGCTGCGGCCGCGGTCGCAGCGGCGTTACCAGGCGACCTGGCCTGTGCGCTCGGCCGCGTCGTTGGCCGGGCTATAGCTGCGCTACCGGATTACGACGGCCGCCGGGCGCTGGTTGCATCCCACATGGGCCGCGCCATGGGTCGGCCGCTCCATGAACGGGAGGCACGCAGGATGGTGGGCCAGGTGTTCGCCAATTACGGCCGCTATTGGGCCGAGAGCCTGCGTTTGCCCCAGCTTTCGGACGCCGAGGTGGAGGCGGGCATCATAACGGTTGGCCGGGAGCACCTAGACACCGCCCTCGCCGCCGGCCGCGGAGCGATCATAGCGGCGCCTCATCTTGGGGGTTGGGAATGGGGGGCGATCTACCTCGTGCGAGGCGGGGTACCTGTAACGGCAGCGGTCGAGCCGTTGGAGCCTCCAGAGGTCTTCGAATGGTTCGTGCAGTTCCGTTCCCGCCTCGGGATGAAGGTCGTGCCGGTGGGGTTCGGCGCCGGCGCAGCCATGCTCAGTGCCCTGGCTTCGGGCGAGGTGCTCTGCCTTCTCTGCGACCGATTGGTGGGCCAGGCCAGCGGGGTCGAGGTCGACCTCTTCGGTGCCAAGCTGATGCTGCCCGCCGGTCCCGTTGCCTTGGCCCTGCGCTCGGGCGCCCCCCTCCTTCCGGCCGCGATCTACTACGGCCGCGAGGCCGAGTCGCACACTCTTGTCTTCCGCCCGCCGCTCGAGCTCGGATCCCTGCCCGGGAAGTTCCGTGAGCGGGTGCGCCTCGGAACCCAGGAGCTCGCCCGCCAACTCGAGGATCTAGTGCGCCATGCACCTACTCAGTGGCACCTCGTGCAGCCCAACTGGCCCGACGACCCACCACTACGGAACTTGAGGAGCTGGGCCGGGTCCGCCGGCGCCCGCCGGCGCCAGGCCGCCAAGGTACGGGCGCAGGATGCTAAGCCCGCCGAGGTGTCACCTGAAGGCCATTGAGACGCGGTGGACCTTCGTGTGGGCATGGTCTGCCCCTACAGCTTGAGCATCCCGGGGGGAGTACAGGGGCAGGTGATGGGGATCGCGCGGGCAATGCGGGCGCTCGGCGTCGAGGCTCGGGTCCTGGCCCCCTGCGACGGGCCGCCGCCGGCGGCCTGGGTAACGCCGCTCGGGGCCTCGGTGCCCGCTG
>DAHWQF010000002.1 GCA_027334785.1 Acidimicrobiaceae bacterium | reverse complement strand
CGGGCCCACAACCTCCGGGACGCGCCCGCTCGCGCGTGGCGGCGGTACCAGCCGGAGTACCTCATCGGCGCCCCGCAAGTGGGGCAGGGGAAACGGGGCACCTCGAGCGCCCGCCCGCCCGCTTCGTAGCTCTCGACGCTGAGGTGCGTCTGCCATACGATGGCCACCGGCGAAAGCCCTTCCGGGCCCCTTCCATGAGCGACCAACTCGGGCTGGGAGGGGCCCTGTCGCGTCCAAACGGTTACAAGGTCGCCCCAATCCTCCCAGTCCCGCCCGCCCTCGTCCCAACCGACCACACAGCGAGTCCGGCCCCAACTATCCCTGCCGGCTCACCTTCTCACGTCTCCATCAAGACGTGCCGGTAACAGGGCCCAACTTGACCCTGCCCGAAGGAGCAACCTGGCGGGAGTGGCAGCGACGCTTGCTGCCATCTACCTGCGACCGAGTAGCATTGATGCTATCTGGAGGGAGGCAGACATGCCCATCAGCCTCACCGACACACCCCTGGGTGGGATGCTCCGCAAGCAGGAACGGCAGGCGATGCTCGAGGCCCTGGTCCGCCGCCGTTTCGGTGACGACCCCCGGATCCCGGCCACCGCCGAGCGACTGGCTTCCGAGGATGCCGGCCCGGCAGTTGAGGTGGCCATGTCGGCAGCTACCCTTGACGGCCTGGCCGTAAGTTCCTGATCCGGCGAACTACCCAAACCCGAACGCCCCGTGCAGTTGCACGGGGCGTTGCTCTGGGCACTCGAAGCTGAAAGGGTGGCCTGGACCGGTCCGGTCGGGTGGATCCCCACGATGTGAACCAGCGAGCCGTTGGTGAATAGGGTGGAGCGTTTAGGTTTGCCCCCAAGTTCTTGTTGAGTTCACTCCGTCAAGATGGATACCCCTTCGAGCGAGAACCGGAGTGCACCGGAGGCTCGCAGCGACCCTTGACGTCCGACGACGGGCGGCTGTTACCGGCGCAAGCTTTGACAATTCTGCTGATGTCCCGGTTATGCAGATGTCGGCGTGGGGTCTGGCGCTGTGTGCGGTGCGGTGCCCGGGCAGTTCGGCATGACTCAGGAGAGCGCAGCCTCATGCCGCCGTCCTGGCCCACACGCGGCCCATAGGCCGGGGCGCGAGGTGGTGCGTTCGCCCGCCGAAGGTGAGGGCGAGGGGTACACTGGCGCCGCAGTAGTCCGAAAGAAAGGGTATGGACGACTTGACCGGGACCGCGGCGGCCAGCGGGCGAAGCGGTCCTGGCCTGTCCAAGTCTGCCCGGGCGCCGAGCTCCGCAGCCGCCGAGGAGGCAACCCGTATTGTTTGAGCGCTTTACCGACCGAGCGCGAACGGTATTGGTGCTTGCCCAGGTGGAGGCGCGCCTCCTGAACAACAACTTCATCGGGACCGAGCACATATTGCTCGGGCTCATCCACGAGGGCGGGGGGGTCGCGGCCAAGGCGCTCGAGTCGCTCGGGATCAGCCTCGAGGCTGTGCGCGAAAAGGTCGAAGAGATAACCGGCCCGGCCGGCTCGTCCACCACCGGGTCTCTCCCCTTCACGCCCCGGGCCAAGAAGGTGCTGGAGCTGTCGCTGCGTGAAGCTCTCGGGCTCGGGCACAACTACATAGGCACCGAGCACATGCTCCTCGGCCTGGTCCGCGAGGGCGAGGGTGTGGCGGCGCAGGTGCTCGTCAGCCTGGGCGCGGACCTCTCACGGGTGCGCCAGCAGGTCATCCAGCTCCTGTCGGGCTACCAGGCCGCCGGCCCGGGGAAGGCGACCGCCGGGACCGCCCCGAGCAGCCAGGACGTGCCGACGGGCAGCCCGGTCCTGGACCAGTTCGGCCGCAATCTCACCCAGCTGGCCAGGGAGCGCAAGCTCGACCCGGTGATCGGGCGCGAGCGCGAGATCGAGCGCGTCATGCAGGTGCTCTCCCGGCGCACCAAGAGCAACCCGGTCCTGATAGGAGAGCCCGGGGTAGGCAAGACCGCCATCGTCGAGGGCCTTTCACAGCGCATCGTCGCAGGTGACGTGCCCGAGACGCTACGCGGCAAGCAGCTCTACACCCTCGACCTCGGGGCCCTGGTGGCAGGCTCACGCTACCGGGGCGATTTCGAGGAGCGCCTGAAGAAGGTCCTGAAGGAGATCCGCACCCGCGGCGACATCATCTTGTTCATCGACGAGCTGCACACCCTGGTCGGGGCGGGCGCCGCCGAAGGCGCGATCGACGCCGCCTCGATACTGAAGCCGATGCTCGCCCGGGGCGAGCTCCAGACGATCGGTGCCACGACTCTCGACGAGTACCGCAAGCACTTGGAGAAGGACGCCGCCCTCGAGCGCAGGTTCCAGCCGGTCAAGGTCGAGGAGCCCTCGCTCGCGCACACGATCGAGATCCTGAAGGGCCTGCGTGAACGCTACGAGGCACACCACGGGGTCACGATCACCGACCAGGCGGTCGTGACGGCAGCCAACCTGGCCGACCGCTACATAGCCGACCGCTACCTTCCCGACAAGGCGATCGACCTGATCGACGAAGCCGGGGCCCGGCTGCGCATCCGGCGCATGTCCACGCCCCCCGCTTACAAGGCCATCGAGGACGAGATAGCCAAGGCGAGGAAGGACAAGGGGCTCGCCATCGAGAAGCAGGACTTCCAGCAGGCCAAGCGCCTGCGCGAGCGGGAGGAAGAGCTCCTCCAGCGCAAGGCGGCCAAGGAGCAGGAATGGCGCGCCGAGGGCGTCGACCTCTTCGACGTCGTCGACGAGGAAGTCATTGCCGAGGTGCTGGCCAACTGGACCGGGATCCCGGTCTACAAGTTGACCGAGCAGGAGACGGCCAAGCTCCTGCGCATGGAAGAGGAGCTGCACAAGCGGATCGTCGGCCAGCACGACGCCCTGAAGGCAGTGTCCCAGGCGGTCCGGCGGACGAGGGCCGGCTTGAAGGACCCCAAGCGCCCGAGCGGGTCGTTCATCTTCCTGGGCCCTTCTGGGGTCGGCAAGACCGAGACCGCGAAGGCCTTGGCGGGGTTCCTCTTTGGTGACGAGTCGGCTCTGGTCCAGCTCGACATGTCCGAGTACATGGAGAAGCACACCGTGAGCCGGCTGGTCGGTTCTCCTCCTGGCTACGTCGGCTACGAGGAGGGAGGCCAGCTGACCGAGGCGGTGCGGCGCAAGCCCTTCTCGGTGGTGCTCTTCGACGAGATCGAAAAGGCCCATCCCGACGTCTTCAACGCCCTGCTGCAGATCCTGGAGGACGGCAGGCTGACCGACGCCCAGGGGCGCACGGTCGACTTCAAGAACACGGTCATCATCATGACCTCCAACCTGGGCACAGCCGACCTGCGCAAGGCCTCGGTAGGTTTCGCCAAGGCCGACGAGGCCGTGTCCCACGAGAAGATGAGGATCAAGGTCAATGAGGCGCTGAAGCAGCACTTCAGGCCCGAGTTCTTGAACCGCATCGACGAGGTGATCGTCTTCCACGAGCTCTCCAAGGACGAGGTCACCGAGATCGTCGACCTGATGATGCTGCGGGTCCGTCGCCAGCTCGAATCGCAGGGCCTGAGCCTGGAGCTGACCCGAGCGGCCAAGTACCTCATCGTCGAGAAGGGCTACGACTCGATGATGGGCGCCCGCCCGTTGCGCCGTGCTCTCCAGCGATTCGTCGAGGACCCCCTCTCCGAGAAGATCCTCTGGAAGGAGTTCCGGGCCGGCGACACCATCATCGTCGACGCCGAGAACGACGAGGTCACCCTCCGGGCGATGGAGCACTTCGAGCCGCCGCCGGTCGAGCTGGTCGGCGCGGGCAGCAGCGACTAGCACAACGAGCAGCAACGACGCTCCAACAGCAGCGCCCTCGGCACGCTTGCGCCTCGTCAAGGAATGAGCGCTGGAGGGTGGCCGGGCGCGGGCGGCCCATGACGCGCCTCCCCCTAAAAGCCAAGATGCTATCACTTACGCAAGCCCCTGACCAGGCACGATTCCGTACTTTGCCCGCGGGGACATCTTCAGGGTCAGCGGGCCGGCGACAGACGACGGGCCGGCCTTGGGCACGGTAGGTAACGCTCGCGTTGCGTAGCTTGTCCTTCAACCAGCCACCTGAGAACAGGATCTCCGGCGCCTCCTTCAGTGCCTAGTAGTGCACGCCGACACGGACCAGGGGACGGCGGTCAGCCGCTCAGCCGACCTAGGAGCTCGGCCACGTCGACCAGGGCGAAGCCGACGGCGCAGTCGGAGAACCCGTACGGGAGGACCAGGGCCTCACCGTGGAGGAGCGCCCCGCAGGAGTAGAGCACATTTGGCACATACCCCTCGCGCTCGTCTTCGTTGGCCACAAGGAGCGGGCCCGGGAGCGTTGCGAGCACGCGGCAGGGGTCGCCGAGGTCGAGGAGGATGGCACCGAGGGCATATGTACGCATCGGCCCCACACCGTGGGTCAGGACAAGCCAACCCTCAGGGGTTTCCAGCGGTGACCCGCAGTTGCCCACCTGGACCAGCTCCCACGGTCGTGGCGCCCAACGTAAGGTGGTGGCCTCGGCCCACTCGGTACCGTCGTCGGACACCGTAATGGCCAAGTGCTCGCGGTCCCAGCGCGACAGGGCCATGTGCCGGCCGCCGACCTTGCGGGGGAACAGGGCCATGCCTTTGTTGGTGGCGAACGGCCCCGAGAGCTGGGAAACGGAAAAGGTGCGGAAGTCGGTAGTCGACAGTAGCTGTGGGGCGACCAGTGCTTGGTCGAAGGCGGTGTAGGTGGCGAGGTAGCTGATGGCGCCATCGTGGTCGACGAAACGGACGAAGCGAGCGTCCTCCATGCCGTGGAGCTCGGCCGGGCCGTGGGGCCACAGGACCCGCTCGGCGATCGCGGTGCGCGCCGGGAACTCCACTGTGTAGTTGTTGGCCGCCACCCAGCGGATCCCTTCAACGGCGTTCCTGACCGCCGCCCTGGACAGTAGGTCAGGGTGTAGTCCGGCAATGGCAGCGTCCAACTGGGCCGCCTCGAAGTGAGCACCGAGGCGGTCGAGGACGAGGGCGGCGGCGTTGTTGTCGCAGCCGTGCTCGGCCAATTTGGTGTGGAAAAGGCGCCGGTCGTAGGGCCCGGGCGAGGTTCGGCCGCGTTCGAGGAACGGGCCCGGGTCGTCGAGACGGGCGCCGCCGGCGGCGCCCACGGTGCCGGTGCGGAACTCGATGGACGAGACGTGGCCTTCACCTAGGGCCCGCAGGCTCATCACGAAGCGCGTCTCACCGGCCGCCAGGCCGGCCTGGTCGGGGTGGGCGACGAGGGACGGGTTGAACAGGGCCACGGCTTCGGGCGACACCTCACGGGTGAAATAGGCGCCGATCAGCAGCGCCCTGTCGGTGGGGCCATCGTCGCTTTTCCCAAGGCGCCGGGCGGCGGCGCGGAAGTGGCTTCTCCACGTGGCTTCGAGCTCCCGGTGGCGATGGGCGAAGCGACGCCTCAGGTCGGCGAGCGTGGCGGTGACGTCGGCGTCGTCCATGGCCAGGATGCGTTCGGTGACCGAGGCGGCGCGCGAGTCTCCTCCGGGCATCTCCTCGCCGGGGACGAACAGTGCGGTCATGACGCGCGCGGGGTCGGGACGAAGCCGCAGCGCGCCCCGGGACACCATCTGAGGTGCCTGCCCGTCGCCGGTCACGGCACCACCCTGACCAGGCGGCGGCCATGCTGGAACGTCGAGACCCGCGAAAGGGTGGGCTCTGCGCCTTGGTTGAGCTTGGGGCCATCGGCGATGAGGAGGTCGGCGAGAGCGGCGTACTGGCGGGCAACGGCCGGCCACCCGAAGGCGGGAGCGAGACGAGCCGCTTCACGCGCCATCGACGCACCCAACCCGGGTTCGGTGAGGACGTGGCGTAGCGCGGCACCGAGAGCGGTCGCGTCGCGGTGGGGGACGACGATCCCGGCCCCGCTCGACAGCAGCTCCACGGCGTGGGGGAACGCCGTCGCCACGACGGGCCGGCCGGCGGCGAGAGCGTCGACGAGCACGCCCGAGGTGACCTGGTCCTGCGAGTCGTAGGGCAGCACGACGACAGTGGCGTCCTGGACCAAGCGGGTCAGCGAGGGCAGGTCCCGGTAGGCGGCGTCGAAGGTCACCGACGGGGCCACCCCGTTGGCCCAGGTCCGGGCCACCAGCATGTCCCGGTAGGCCTCGCCCTCCGATGAGAGGACCTTGGGGTGCGTACGACCGGCGGGCGACCACGTAACGGGGCCGGGGGCGCAGGTCCCTCAGGCCCATCATGGCGTCGATGGCCCACTCGATACCCTTTCCCGGGCCGAGCAGGCCCCAGGTGAGCAGCACCGGGCGCCCGGAGCGGTCAGGGTGGCACCCGGGGGAGGCCAGTGTGGCCCCGTGAGGGATCGTCGTGACCTTGGAGGCGTCCACGTCGAAGTGGCTGCAGAGGCACTGCCGGGCCGTTCCGGCCATGACAACCACGGCGCTGGCCGCCTCGCTTATGGCCTCCAGCACCTGCTTTTGGTGCTCGGTCGGCCCGAGCAGCACGGTGTGGGCGACGACGATGGAGGGGACCGTAAGGCTGCGCAGGATGGCAAGGACCTCGTCACCGTCCGTACCACCGTACAGGCCGTACTCGTGCTGCACGATGGCGGTGCCGCAACCGTTTAGAGCGGCGGTCACCTCCCTCACCGAGGCGGGCACGCCATTGTCCAGCTCGGCCATCACCCTGGGGTCGGGAGACGGGGGCCCGTCCGCCACCCGCACGACCCCCACGGCGGCGCCGTTCGCCTCGAGAGCGCCAGCCAGGGCGGCGCTAAAGGTCGCCAGCCCGCATGGGGTGGGCGGGTAGGTGCTCAGTAACCCGTAGGTGCGCCTCGCGCCCGGGCGCGCCAGAGCGGGCGGGAAAGACCTTACGGCAACGCTCACGCACGAACTCCTCCCTGTCGCTCGGTTGAGGTCGAACCTGCACGAGCGGCCGCCGCCGTTCAGCCCAAGCTAGGGCCTTCCCGAGAGGGTGCAGTCGATACTACCCGTTGGGACAGGGCAATGCCGGCGGGCAATTTGCCTCTTTTGTCTGCGTCGTACGAGCGGCTTTGGCGAAAATCCCCCGTTGCCGGTGCGCTCGCTCGAGGTCACCAGGGTGACGCCGGGCAGCGACCGGCACGGGCAACAAGGACCGGCCCCGCCGGGCCAGCCACTGTTGCGGGCCGGCCCTATCGGGAACGGGTCATGAGCACGTCAGAAAGGGCACCGAGGTGTTCGAGGCACTGCCCGGCGCCGAATGCGACGCACTGCAGCGGGTTGTCGGCGGTCACGATCGGCATGCCCGTCTCCGCGGCCAGGCGGGCGTCGAGTCCATGGAGCAGTGCGCCGCCACCAGTGAGCACTATGCCCCGCTCGATGATGTCGGCGGCAAGCTCAGGAGGGGCCCTGTCCAATGTCACCTTGACGGCGTCGACGGCGGCGGCCACCGGCTGCTCGATCGCTTCGCGGATCTCCTCGGTCGTGGTGACGATGGTCTTCGGCAAGCCAGTGGTCAGGTCCCGGCCCCTGATCTCGGCCCTCACTTCGTCCTGGAGGGGGCAGGCAGACCCGAGGGCGATCTTGACCTCCTCGGCCGTGCGCTCCCCCAGGGCCAGGCTGTACTCCTTCTTGATGAACTGGATGATCGCTTCGTCCAGCTCGTCCCCCGCGGTCTGGACCGACTGGCTGGTAACGATGCCGCCCATGGAGATCACCGCCACTTCGGTGGTCCCGCCGCCTATGTCCACCACCATGTTGCCGGTGGGCTCGTGCACGGGCAGGCCGGCACCGATGGCAGCGGCCATCGGTTCCTCGACGACCCACGCTTGACGAGCGCCGGCCGCCTCGGCCAGGTCCATGACCGCCCGCTTTTCGACACCCGTGACACCTGAGGGCACGCATATCACCATGTCGGGCTTGGACAGCCGGCCCGGGCGCGCTCGCCGGACGAAGTAGGCGAGCATCATTTCGCAGATCTCGAAGTCGGCGATCACGCCGTCACGTAGGGGGCGGACGGCCTGGACGTGGGCCGGCGTGCGGCCGATCATCGCCTTGGCGTCCGAGCCGACGGCAACAGGCTTGCCGTCGCGGAGGTCGATGGCCACAACCGAGGGCTCGTCGAGGACGATGCCGTGGCCCTGGACGTAGACCCGGGTGTTGGCGGTACCCAGGTCTACGGCTAGCCCCCGTCTGAAAGATGGAGAAAGCCTGGCGCGCACGTCAGGGAGCCTCCTCGGACGCCGTGGCCCACGAGAGCGGGACGAAGCGTACAAGGCGGCGGGCGGCGGTCCGAGCGTCGTGCCGGCTCACTGTCACCTCTGGTCCCTGTTTAGGGCCCTGTTCTCATAGCGGGCCGTAGAGCCCACCCGGCACGGGCTGCCGACCGGCCCGAGCCCAGGGCGGCCGTGCCCGGGACGCAGTACGGGAAGCTCAGGCTACCCGTTCCAGTTTGGGCCGCTCGATGGTCTCGGCCTCGTCGTTTAGCTTGCGCCCGAGCCCTGAGAACATCGCCAGGACCGCGGTGAAGAACTGGGCGATACCGCCGAGCGCCACACCGGTCAAAGTGACGGCGACCCAGTCTGCGCGCATGGCCACACCCCACAGCGCCCACAGGTCGAAGTTCACCGCCCAGGCCAAGGCGATCCCCAAGGCCACTTCCACCACGGGGTAAAGCGACAGAGGCACCAGGTCCCGCAGCTGCTGCAGGGGCCGTTCCACCCAGCGCGCGACACACATCACTCCCAGGCCGAGCAAGATCGCGATCCCGAAGACGTACATAGAGGCACATCCTTTCTTTGAACTGAAGAGGGCCGTCCTTTGCTTGGGCCGTCACCCCCCGGCCGTGGGGGCCACGGCGGTGGCGATGAAGGCCGAGAGCTGCTCACGCAAGTCAGAAAGCCTCTCCGGCACCACCTGGTACCAGGTCCAGGTGCCGTGCTGCTCGCTCATGATGATGCCGACCTGCGCTAGCACACTCAGGTGATGGCTGACCATGGACTGGGCCCGCTTCAGGTACGGTGCGAGCTCAGACACGTAGGCGCCGCCATGGGGCGCCCCGCTCAAGAAGGCGACCAGGCGCACCCGAAAGGGGTGGCCGAGCGCTTTACAGAGGCACGCTACTTGGTCGAGCGCCGGTGTAGCCGGCTGGCGTTCTGCACGCTTTCGGCCAGTGCGCTCGACTTGTCTCGGCTCGGTGCCAGGACGACCAGGCATGGTCATCACCTGCAGCCACCCTACATCGAGGTTCTTTGATGTGGCCCCCGCCCATTGCCCGTGACTCGAGGAACGCCCGCGGCCAGGGCCATGACCCGTCCGACCCGTGGCGTTGACGTGGAGAGGCGTGGGCCGGGCGAGCTTGGTGATGCGGGCCCTGCCGGCAAAGACGGCGGTGTTGCGGGCCAGGGCGGCGAGCTCGGCGAGCGCGACCAGCGCCGTCGGCAGCCGGCGGGTGACTGCTGTCCTGCACGATCAGCCGGGCCGATAATGCCCTTGTGACGGAACTGTCAGCGTTCACACCGGGCTACCCTATCGACCAACGCCGGCCGGACCAGCGGACGCGCGCCCAGCGCGGCTACCTCCGCGACGTGGAATGGATGGCGGGCCGAGGGGGCCGCCCCGGAACTGCGCCGGGTGTGGCAGGTGACGGTCTCAAGGGCCTCACGTTTTGGCTCCGGCCCAAGGGGCAGCCGAGCCTGCGGCGCGACCTACGCCGAGTGCTCGGCGAGATGGAGAAAGCCGGAGAGACGCTCGAGGTCCCACTTAGCGCTCAAGGTCGGCACGGGGAACGCCCCCGAACCGGCAGACGCGGCGACTGATTCGTCGTTCAGGAAGTCAACCGGCATGTGCTGAGCATGGACCAGCTGTATGCCTTCTCGCCACAGCCGGCATGCTCTCGAAGGGTCAGGCTGCCATCGGACTGTCGATGTCCGGCGCGGTTAGCGGCAGGACCCTGACCCGGCCCCGCCCGGCTGCCGCGCTAATTTTCGTTCCGATCTTCCTCTATTTGTTAATCCAGGCTAATGCTGATGCTTTGGCGGGGACAGGCCCTGCTCGCCCGTTATGAACCACCGCGCTCCTATCCTCCAGGCCTCGACACCTGGGATGGTCTCGGTGAGCTTTAGGCGCTTAGGGCGGCCGTTCATGATCTCCACCTCGTCGTAGACAGCCGTCACGGCGATTGTCGCCCGGTCTCGGGAGCGCTTGGTCACCTTCACGGCCGTTACGGTTTCGGACAAGATCTTCGGAGAGGGGGTTGTGGTCTCGGTCTTGGTGAGCCCAGGGATACTTGCCAGCGGGTTGGAGCCGGGCCCAGGGGCCATGCTCTTCAAGATGGCGTTCTCCAGGGCTTTCTTCTTGGCTAGCGGCAGGTCCTCGAGCTTTTTTTCGGCCGCTTTGCCTTGGGGGCCGAAGTTGAGGAACGCCACGACGATCGCCAGCCCTGCCGCCGGGTACGCCTCTGTCTCGAAGGCACACTGGGCCATGGCGGTCTTGGCGTCGCCTTGCCTTGTAGCTGCTGCCTGCGGCGTAGCTGCTCCGGTGGCGGGCGAGAGCAAGCTCCCGGGCTGCACTGCTGCGGCGCCGAAGAGGCGCTGGCCGGCGGGGCCGGAAAAGAGCGCGTCAGCGATGAGCTGGCGCAGCGTTGCCTCGCAAGGCAGGACGGCCCGGTGCGCGCTGGCAGGGGGGCGCCGCCGCGGCCAGGCCGGTGGGAAGGAGCACCCCCGCGCACGTGAAGAAGGCGGCGACGCCAGCCCAGGGACGCCTCTGGCTCCTCTGCCGGCTGGGGCGCCCAGAGTTGCCCAGCCCGGCTTGGGTGCCGGTCCCCGCCACGCTGGGCGGAAGGTGGTGCTCATATTGCGGGCTCATGTTCACTCCTCTCAGACATGTGGCGCCAGCCCCGGTTACAGCCGCGCCCCGGTCCACAGGGCGCCACCACCGTTAAGCTGTTGGCAGCGATCACGCAGCGTGACGCGTTCGCGCACCGGAGGTCGTCGACGCCGGAGGTCCCCATGCCCAGTTGGCTCCCAGAGCCGTCGGCGCCGGCAGGGAGACGCTCGGTCCTCCAGCGGGCGCCCAGGGTCGAGCTGGCCATCAACACCTGCCGCTCGGGACCTCCAACCTTGGTGCTGCCCGTCACCCCGATGCCGTAGCAGGCCGCCGAGGTGGGGCAGGAGGCGAAGAGCAGGTCTATCGTAGAGCTGGCAAGGGGCTGGGTGCGCCAAGAGCGGCCGCCGTTGGTGGTGGAAGAGAAGAAGGCCGGCGCGCCCGAAGAACCGAACGTCGGCGTCTCGAAGCCCGACTTGTTGCCGCTCAGGGCGCAGAAGGACAGGGTCGGGCAGTCGAGGTTGTTCACCGAAGACAGCGGTGCCTTGGTCATGTGGCGGGCCGCCCAGTTGTGGCCGCTGTCGGAGCTGAACCAAACGGCCGCGTCGGTTGGGGTGGGCCCGGGGTTGCCGGCCAGGCGGCACACCCCGGCGGCTGGGCACGAAAGCAGGTTGCCGCCCGGGGGGTAACCG
The DNA here is from genome assembly GCA_027334785.1 of Acidimicrobiaceae bacterium. Lineage (GTDB taxonomy): Bacteria > Actinomycetota > Acidimicrobiia > Acidimicrobiales > Palsa-688 > JAJZYO01. The sequence goes on along the minus strand of DAHWQF010000002.1, from coordinate 12,383 downwards.
GTGGTCTTCACGGTGTAGCCGGCAGGGAGCGGCAGGGCGGTCCACGCCCGCTCTGGCGCCCATGACCACAGGCCGAAGCCGGAGGGGCCCTGGGCGCTCATATAGCACAGGTTGGGGCGGGGGCAGGAGAACCCCGTGAGCAGGTACGCGGGGAACCCGCTCATCTGGCCGGGCGGCCCGGGATGGGCCGCCCAGGCGCCTTTCGGGCCGGAGGACCACAAGGTGAGGCGCTGAGAACTGTCCTTTTGGAAGTCCGCCTGCCAAAAGCCGACCACATAGCACGACGACGGGCCCGGGCAACTCGTCGCCGCCCAGAGGAGGTCCGGCCGAGGCGTGGCCGCATGGCCCGCCACCACGGCAAGGTGGGCCGACCAGTCCCGTCCCCAGTTGGCCGAGGTCCATACGTCGATGTCGCTGCCCTGGTCCTTTCCTACAGCAACGCAGCCCCCTGTTCTGGCGCAGCTGGCGGCGAGCATGCTCACCTGGGGATGGGAGCGGGGGAGACGTCCTGGCTCCCAGCTCGCAGGCGTGCCACTGGGCGCGAGGGCCCTGGCCGCAGCCGCGCCATTGACGCCTACCGGGGCAATAACGGCAGCAAGCGTGAAGACGAACGTACCCAGGGCCGCCTGGGGCCGGCGCCCACGCCTAGGGGGAGCAGCAAGCACCATTGTCCCTCCGTTCTTGCGGCTGGCGACGACCGGGATGGTACTACCGCTATACAGGGCATGCCTGGCCCAGGCTCAGGTTCCTGGCCCCAAGAGCGGTGCCGGCCACCCCGGTGAAGTCGAGGTGGTAGCAGAAGGGCGGGCCCAGCATCCAGCCGTACTGGCCCTGCTCGCCGAAGGTCACGTGGCCGTTGGCCAGTGCGTCGGGACCCGAGATGACGGCCAGCGGCGGGAAGGACTGCAGGGTGGCCCTGGACGGGGTACCGCTGATGGTAGAGATGGCCGCTGTTGTGTTCCCGACCTCCTGGGCGTCGAACTGCCACACGTACACCTTCTTCGTGCCGGCCGGCTCTTTGGTGGCTGCCCACAGGTCCTGGCCGTCAGCGCTGAACGGCGGGACGGGGCGCAGCGACCCGAAGGCCCCTGCCGCGAGCGGTCCCGACCAGCTCACCTCCCGGACGCCCTGGCCGGCCAGCAGGTCTCCTGACGCTATGGCGCTGGGGAGGGCGCCCCCGGGGGTGGGGCTCAGGATGCGCAGCGCCCCGCCGGCAGCGATGGCGACCGCCCCCGCCAGCGGGCCCCACGAGACCGCCGCCGCCTGGCCGAGGGACTTTCCGACGACGCTCATCCCCGAGCCCGGGTGGGCGAGCGACCAGACCCCGAGCCCGCCCGAGGCCAGCGCGACCGCCGCCTGGGCCTCGCCGGGCGAGAAGCTCACCGGCCCGGAGGCCCGGCCGACGCTCGCCGGGACGGGGAAGGGCGAGGTGGCCCCGGTCGCGCTCGCCCAGTGCCAAGGGGGCCGAGGGCGCCGGGCCCCGGGCCAGCCGACCCACACGACGAAGCGCCCGTCGGGGGCACCCCCCTCCATGAAGCTCGTCTCGACCGACCTGGGCGGCGGGGAGAACAGGACCTCGGGTGCCCAGCGCCCGCCGAGCGGGACCGCGTAGGCGGAGATGTCCTCGCAACAGCCGAACGTGAACCCGAGGGCGTCCCCGGCTACGGCCAAGCCGCTCGGGCCGCCGGTCGCAGGGTCGTTCAATGCCGCGAGAGTACTCAGCGTCCCAGCCCAGGGATCTGCCCTGAAAACCCAGTCGTAGAAGGGCCGTTGCTTGACCGAGAAGTACAGGTCGGGCCGGCCTCCCCCAGGCGCCGGGCCCCAGACCGGGCCCGAGAAGCCGTACTTCGGGACCGGGAACTGCGCCAGCATCGACCACCCGCCGTTCGCCGGGTCGAGCACCCCGATGCCGGCCTGGTCCAAGAAGGCGATCAGGCTGGCCCCGAGCCGGCGCCCGAGCCTCGGGTAGGGGGCCATGGACGCGGCCAAGGCGAGCGCGTCGCCGTGGTAGAGCGACGCGTTGTAGACGTCGGTGCCGGTCCGCCAGGCAAGGCTGGTGTGGGACCCGTCGGGGGCTATGTCGCCGCTGAACACTCCCTCGGCGGCGCCGCCGACCCGGTGGGCGGCGAGGTACGCCACCTCGCCGCGGGCTATGGGCTCCCAGGGCGCGCTGTGGTCGCCGCCTGTGCCCCCGTTCAGGTCCCCGGACAAGGAGAACGCCCAGCTGCCCTCGTGCCAGGTGGCCCCGCAGTTGAGGGAAGGCTGGGGGCCGTAGTAAAGCGTGGCTACGACCCCGTCCCCGAGCGGGACCGGGCGGGACTTGGGGCAGCCCTCCCCGGCCATGTCTGCCGGGGAGGAGGGAGGGGCGCCAGCGGCGGAGTAAAGCGATGCCGAAGCCCTGTTGGCGGTGGGGAAGGCCTGGCCGCCGAAACCACCGTAAATCGAGGCCATGTCCCCGCAGAGCCCTTTGCCTATCCCCGGGGCGTTCAGGGGCAGCGGCTGAGGGCAGGTATAGATCTCCACCTCGTAGCGGTCGGCGCCAGCCGTCACGCGGGCGGAGTTGGGCCCTCCGGGCCGGCCGGTGGGCCACAACCGGCCCGTGGGGGCCTCCAGGGGGACGCGGGTGCGGGGGGCGGCGTAGCCCATGGCCTGGCGGACCAGGGCCGGCCAGCTCGCGGTCGTCGCCACAGCCTGGGAGGGGGCGGCGAGGAAGCTCGCGGCGACGAGGGCCGCGAGGAGAGCCTCGGAGCGCCTTGGCCCCGGTCGCCGGGCTTGGCCTGATGTCATCAGGGTCACTGTCATCACGGTCACCGTCATCACGGTCACTGCGGAGGGCTTGCGAGGACCGAGGGGCAGGCGGGCTCTTGGACCTTGGCCCGGGGGCTGCCTTGGGGCTCCGGCCCCAGGCAGGGCCCGAGGGACGCCGAGCCGGCAAAACCGCCTGCCGGCGAGAACTCGTAGCCGACGCGTGCCCGGTAGGCGGTGGCGCAGGCGGAGCACTGGTTGTAGAGCTGGAACTGGAAGACGAGCTCCTCACCGCCTCCCGGCAGCGCCCGCGCCGCTTCGAGCTGGGGGACGACCGAGTCCGTGTAGACGCTGAGGTACGGGTAAGCCCGGTGGAGCTTGGCGTAGGCGGGGGAGGTGACCGAGGGCAGTGGGGGGTAGAAGTACTGCTGGGCCGCGTTCAGCAGGACGAAGCCCTCGTCGTAGTTCGCCGGGAACGGGAGCAGGGTGTAGCCGACGCCCACCCTCCCCCTGCCGAAGTAGCCGCCGATCAGGTACGTGCCGGTGGCGTTGAAGTAGGCGACCGCCGCGGCCGAGGCGCCGTGGGACTCCATGAAACGGTCGGTGCACTTGGTGATGGGGCTGGGCTTGGCGCCGGGCGGCGCGCACGCAGAATAGGCCTTCAGCTGGCCGCCCCGGAGCGCCTCTGCCCACACTGCCCCCGGGCCGACCCGGGGTGGCCGGAGGGGGTTCACCGGCACCACCGACCAGGTGGCACCGCCGTCGCGCGTCATGAGCAACTGGTCCGGGAAGGGGGGGCCGTCCCACGGGTACCCGTCGACCACCACGCCCTCCGTCGGGCTGGCAAAGGCGAGGTCGTGAAGGCCTGCCCCACCGTCGGCCAGCCCCTTGGCTCCCCAGGTCCGCCCCCCGTCGCCCGAGCGGTAGAGGACGCTCCCGCCGGAGGTGGCCGAGACCACCAGGTCCTGCGTGGTCGCAGCGGCGACCTGGCGCGCCAGCCCCTCCAGCGGCAGCCTGCCTGCCAGATGGTCCGTGGCCCCGCCGTTGGCCGAGGCGAGCACCTCCTTTCCCTCCTGGCCCGCACCGGGGTTGCCGGCGCACAGCTCGAACAGGTGGGCCCCGTCCGGGGAGGCCAGCCCTACGAGGTCGGTGCCTTGGCGGGGCTGGTAGCAGGGGTCGGGTAGCCGTGCCCAGCTGGCCCCGGCGTCGGTCGTCCTCCAGATCTGCTCGGGTGCCGAGAAGTCGCGGCCGCCGGATCCCACGACCCAGCCCGTGCGGCCCTGCCAGGTCATCGACGTAAGGGCACCCGAGATGCCGGGCAGGGGGTGCCAGGCGTCCGAGCCCACCGGGGTGCGCTCCAGTGTCGCCCTTGCCCCGGCCCGGCCCTCGCCCCAGGCCTTCCAGCTCTCCACCAGGGCGTAGGCGAAGCCGCCGGAGGCGGCGAGGTCCAAGACGGCCCCCCCGGTCCCCACCTTGCCCCAGGTGGCGCCGCCGTCGTGGGTGGACCACAGCGCTGGCCCGTAGGCCCAGCCGTCGGAGGCGTCGGCGAAGGCGAGCCTCGTCACGGCCAGGCGGGAGCCCGGGCCGAGAGGGGCCGGGGGGGCAGGCAGCGGCACCCAGGCCTGTCCGCCGTCAGAAGCGGCGGCGATTGCGGACCTGCAGGGCGCGTGGGTACAGCCCGCAGTGCCGAGCACGAAACCCTGCGAGGCCGACACGAAGCTGACCGACGCCGGCTCGAAGCTCTTGGGAGCCGGTACGAGCGCCGGCCGTTCCAACCCAGGGAAGACGTGCCCGGGAGCGAGGCCGGTTACCGCTAGGAGGGCCACGCCGGTGAGCGCTCTCTTGGTTGAGACGGCGGCCGTCACCCTGCCAACGCGGCCAAGGCTTGGTCGAGCCGGAACAACGGTACGGGTCGTGGCGCTTGTCCCTCCTGACGCCAGTCCTATGAAGATGACGTGCTTACCGCCTGGCGGTTACACACCTCGCGTCGCAAAGCTCTGTGCCGGCGCTGGGTACTACAGGGCTTTTGGTTGTTCGCCCGGGCACAGCCTGGCCAGCTCCTCTCGCCGGCAACTGGTGCGCCGCTCAGACGTTCTTGCCGAACAGGTCCCCGATCGCCCCTCCGGCCAGGCCGCCGGCGAGGCCACCTGAAGCTGCCCCGGCGGTCGCCTCGTGGGCGAGGTAGGGGGACAGCGCGTGTGCGAGGACCGGAAGGGGCATGCTCTGCAGCCACACGGTCCCTGGGCCGGTGAGCGCCACGAGGTGGAACCCGTCCTGGCCGAAGAGGATGTTGGCGATACCCGGTACCCGGGTGATCTGGAAGCTCACGCTGTCCTGGAACACCCCGATGTGCCCGGGGTGCACCAGGGTGCTCTGGCCGGCGGCGAGCTCGTAGGAGACCACCTCCCCTGCCAGCTCCACCCACGCGGTGCCCTGCCCTTCGAGGCGCTCGAGGATGAAGCCGTCCCCTCCATAGAGGCCGCCGCGGAAGGTCTGCTGTAAGCCCACGCTCGGCTCGACACCGGGAGTGGCGCACAACCATCCGTGGCGATGAACGAAGAAACCTGCCCCGGGTGCGATGTCGATAGGGAGGATCCGCCCCGGCAGCTTCGCGGCGAAGGCCACCATCGCCTGGCCGCTTTGGGCTTCGTAGCGCGTGAGGAATATACCCCCGCCCCCGAGCGCGCGCTTGAAGCCCGACAGTAGGCCCCCGTGCTCGGTGCCAGTGCTCGTAGTCTGGGACATCTGCAGGTTCGGGGACATCCATGACAGCGAGCCGTGCGTCGAGATCACCTGCTCGCCAGGGTCAAGGATCACCTCGAGCACCGGCATCGTAGTGCCCTTGATGTCGGCTTTCATCGGGCTGCACCTCCTCGGGTCGTGGCGGGAGTATCGCGCATCGGGCCCTTCTGGTCCATTCCCGCGAGCACGGGGAGGACCAGAGGTATTTCAGCTACGAGGAGCACACCTTGGTCCAGTGCCCGGGCTCGCGCCAAAAGGCCGGCGAGGAACCCCGCCTCATCCGCCGCCTCGAAGTGACGCCGGCGGGCACCGACGTCGTGGACGTGAGCCTTGCCATCATCGACCGCTCGAACGCCCGCTCGGCAGAGCGGTGGGCGAACAGGGGCCATCTTTTCGTGGTCGGGGCTGCCCAACGCGTCCTGCACCTGGTCGTCGACAGGCATTACCACTACAAAGAGGTCGAACGGTGGTGGGACCAGCTCTTCGCCCGTGGGGTCAACCAGCACCTGACCCTCCGGGCCGACGAGCACGGTTTCACCGAGGGCAAAGAGCGGGCCCGCTGGGCTGCCGGGTCGGCCCACTGCCCTGGTACCCCAGAGGACCTCGGCACCATCTTGCGCCCCGGGCCGAACGAGCCGAAGAGCAAACATGACGCCTTCAACGAACAGATCGACCGTCGTGAGCACTTCGCCCTGCCCCGGGTGAGCGCGTACGGCGCCGACGGGAGCCACCGCGTGAAGTGCCCCGCCCTGGCCGGGATGGCGGGCTGCCCCCTCAGGGGCGGCACGGTCTAGGCCGCCCTCAGGCTTGGCCTGCCTATGGTCGACCGGCCCCCTGACGCCGAGCGCGACGGCGAGCCCCTGCCTAGATGCTGCACCCAGTCGAGCGTGGTGGTAGTGCCCCCAGCTTTGGTACGCAAACTCATGCAGCTTTCCTACTGGGGCAGCGAGAAATGGAGGAGGGTCTACGAGAAGCGCACCTACGTCGAGGGTAGCTACGGGAACAGGAAGAACACCCGAACCGAGAACCTGCGCAGGGGCCAGTTCCGCTTCACCGGGATCGCCTGGGTCAACATCGTGGCCGGCCTGTCAGCGGCCTCGTACAACTTGCGCATGGTGCGCAACTGGCACGAGCGGACCGGGAAGGGCGACCCAGCTCACCCCCTGTTCGCCGCCCCCGAACCTGACTACGGCTTCGTCCGGCTGAGCCAGGCCGAGAGGGAAGCCCTGCTCAGGCAGTGCCTCGAGGCTCGTCGGCACGGGGTTCGCCGTAGAGTCTCGGAGGGGCCAGGCACGGCTGGTTCGAGCAGCGACAGAGGCCCTCCTCGCCCGCCCCCTGACCGACCTGCTGGCGGTCACCTATGGGTTCCTGCCAGTCCTGACGGAGGCTCTGAGCGGCATCGACGGCGTGGAGGAGGCCTACATCTACGGCTCCTGGGCGGCTCGTTACGCCGGCGGGCCCGGGCCTGTCCCCCATGACATAGACGTGCTCGTTATAGGCACCGCCGACCGCGGAGAACTGGAAGAACGGGCCAGAACGGCTCAAGGGATCCTCTGCCGAGAAGTCAATGTGCGGCGAGTTAGCCGCGAGAGCTGGGGTGCGGTGGGCCCAAGCGCCTTTGTCTCCACGGTCCGTTCGCGTCCGATGCTGGCGCTCCGACTGGGGGAGGCCGGGGATAGGGCAGCGTGGCCCCATGGGGCAAGGGCCGGGCCGAGGTCGAGGGGGTGCTCGGGCTCCGTGAGCTTGAGCCGATCACGCCGGACCGCAACCTTGCTGACCGCCTCGTGGCGCAAGCCGGCCTCAACCTGATGCCGGTCGGCCAGCTGGCCCTGCCCAGGGGCTCACCGCTCGCCTACCGCGCTTTGTACGACGCTGCGCGGATGGCGCTGACGGCGATGCTGGCCGACCCAGGGCCTCCGTCGGACGCGAACGGGGGCCACCTGGCCGTCTACCACGCTGTGAAGCACAGCTCGCCGTGCCGGTGGGCGGGACCCGTTGGCCCCTTTGACGCCATGCGCCGGCGACGCAACGAAGGTGGGTACGGCTCGGGTCCCGACGACCCGAAGGGCACGGCCCAGAGGACGTGGCGGACGATGCGCCGCGCGCCAGGGCCATCGTCGCCATGGTCGCGCAGCTCCCGGACAAGATGCCTGCTTTTTGAGGTCGCTGGTCGTTCCCCTTGGGACCTGTTCATGCCGGCGTACCCGAGGCGGTGCCCGCCACTACCTACACCCAAACCCGGCTTTGCCCTGCACAGGGCGCCCATGTACCTCCGAGATGTCACTTGCCAGTGGGATGTGAGACTGACCGCATGCGCCCCGGCACATCACCACTTTAAGTGGTCGTGACCTGGGAGACGGCCGTGCAATAGCCTTCGCTATGGCTTGCCACCAAGTCGGCGGCAGCCAAAATCTTGAACGCCCATAAGAGAACTTCGGTGCTAGTCTCCGACCTGAGATCGGCTAGATCTTTGCGACCTCGACATTCGTCGCGTAGCTGGCCAGCCGTTCCAGGTCGGCTTTGTCCACCGTCGCGATGACTGCCCCGCCTCCGAGGTCGGCCACAGCCACCACGAACGCGTCAACGGCCTTCTCCGAGCCATACCCAGCACTACCGAGCAACTGTCCGGCACGCACCCCGACTCGCGTGTCGACTGGGTGCACCTCGACACGCTCCCGGCGCAGCCCGGAGAACACCCCAGCGTCGCGCGGTCGGCCCCGTACGACTTCAGCCAAGACGGCCGCGACAGTTGCTACGGGAAGCTCCCGGCGTCTCATCTCGAGTATGAGCGCTCGCACCCGGTCGCGCCGTGGGACCGGCCCGTGCGCGAGGCAAGAAATGGCCTCGCTATCGAGTAGGAGCATCAGCCGGCACGACGCGAACGCCGAGGCCCGCCACGAACGGGTTCCCAACGCTCAACAACTTGCTCTGCCCACTCGAGTGTTTCTGGTGGGACAGGCCCGTGCTCGCGCTCCAGTTCGGCCAGCCAGTCATCAACCGCTGCCAAGTGCCGCCACTTAGCGAGGTAGGCGGACACAGCACCGTCGACGGCGGCGGAAAGGCTCCGAGCGCCGGCCAGGCGACGGAGCTCGTCGAGTTGCACCGCGTCCAGAGTGAGCGTCACCTTCTCCTTAGGCATAAGCCGATAGTAGTACCTTCACACCACTTCGCCTCAACGCTGCGAGCAGGTCCCGTCGCCAGCTGGGCGATAGCACCATGGGAGGGCCCCGCGACCCGGCCGGCGGCCTACGGGCAACGGCCCGCTCAGGCCGAGCCGGTTCGAAGAGGAGGTACGTCCCGCCCGCGTGGACTGGCATCTGAACATCTCCGGAGGCGCTAAGCGCGGCGGGCTACCGCTCGTAAAATGCACAGTCGGTGCCCCCTCCGCCGCCCACCGACCGCCTGACGTTCCACGAAATGGAGCTGTCGGACCTCGACGACATGGCCGAGCTGCTCTCTGACCCTCTCGTCATGAGCCACTACGACCATCCTTTCAGCCGGGGCACGTGCCTGGGTCGAATGGAGCCAGCGCCTGTACAGAGAGTACGGGCACGGCCTGTGGCTCCTGCGCCGGCGCGAGAGCGGCGACTTCGTGGGTGACTGCGGGTTGATCCCGCAGGAGGTCGACGGCGAGACGTCGATTGAGGTTGGCTACCACGTGCGCGTCACCTTGCAGGGGAGAGGCTACGCCACAGAAGCGGCCGAGGCTTGCCGCGCCTATGCCGCTTTCCAGCTCGGGCTCAGGCGGCTCATCGGCATCATCAAGCCGGCCAATCTGCCCTCCCAGCGGCTCGCCGAGAAGATCGGCCTACGCCTGGAGCGAGCCACACGGGATAGGCACGACAACGAGGTGCTGATCTTTTCGGGAGACCCCTAGTATTAGTACGTACCGGCATAAATACGATCACGTAACTACATCAACTTATCCGTAAGACAATGCTTCCCAGGGAGGAAGGACCTGGTGAGGACGCCCATGACGCGTCATCAACGTATGGCCTGTGGGCGCTGTTTTAGCAGGTCAGTGCGTGAGCCACGTCGATTACGGGCTACAGATAAGCGCGTCTCCTACGTTGACCTGAGCCCAAAATCCGCCACGTGGATGACGTGCCTGACGGCCCTGACCCTCTTACGGAATAAATCAACGTAACTAGCCAGTGAGCTTGGTGACAAGCTCGGCGCTGGGTCGCTCCCTTTCCTCGGGGCACGACGGAATAGCTGTTGTTGGCCACCTTCATGTGGCTCAGCCCGCCCCGCCTTACGATGATTGCATTACAGAGGCCGAGAGTGTCACTTGCCAGTGGGATGGGACCAGAAGGTCCCAGGCAAGCGTCCTTGTACGATGTAAACGATCTCTCTTTGTCAGTGTCGGAATGTTGCTCCAGGAGGCGTCGGAAGTCGTCTCGCACCTTCGGGACATCGACGCTATACCCGGCGAGCTCATGTAGCAGGTCGTACAGACGCCAGGTGGCCAGCTTGGCGTAGCGGGCGTTGAAGAGGCCGAGCGTGTCGATGCGGTATTCGTCGTCGAAATCGAGAAGCGCATAACCAACCACCTGCAGTACATCATGCAAACCAAGAGACAATGTCTTGTAAGTTTTGAGCTCAAGGAGCAGGCCGGCCGCAACTAGGTCGGCATCGGCTGCCATCAGCCGCGACCCGGCGAACGTCGGGCCGAGCACCCAGGCGCCATGCCGAGGGGCAAGTTCAGGGAGCAGCACCGTCTCAAAGACCACCCGTAACTTGCTGAGCTGGCTAATAGCTGCGGGCGGGGCAAGGTCCAGCAGGTTGTCCACGGTCGTTGGGTAGGGTAAGTGCCCGAGGGGTCCGTCGAGGGCCATCGGCCCTGCGCGGAACAGCTCCGTAGCCAACGCGAGCGCCCAGCAGCCGCGGGCTACCGGGTCCTGGTCGACTGTGCTGCCCGCGACGGGGCCGGTGAACGCTACCTCGACTGGCGCATCCGGGTGAAAATGGCGCTCCAGCTCTGGGAGCTCGACCTCCCAGGCGACATCGAGCTGGTCGAATGGGTCGCTTCGCCACGCTTTGATGTGCGGTAGCCAACGGTCGGGACTTATTCCGAGGAGCCGTGCGAGGTCGACTAGAGGGCTGAGCAGTCTGCCGCCGACCTCTTGAGCGACACCGACCATTGGGAGCTGAAGGTCGGGGGATGGATGGACGAGGAACCGGAGGAGCCAGTCAGCGGCGGTGCCCAGAGTGGCCGGGTTGGCATCCCTCTTGTCCACGGGGGCCACAGCTAGCGGTGGGGCGTCTTGCCGGTAACGCCGTTGCACGTCCTTCAGCCCAGCGGTGAACTGGTCGAGGAACTGGCGGACAGGGGATCTCTTGTCGTCGATTTCCCTTGTCAACGATGGGAGTGCCAGGGCGGGGAGGACCCGCTCGGATTCCCCGAGGGCCTGGCCGCATGTCGGCAGCGCCGGGCAGGCCATGGCGTTGCGGGCCACGGGGCTCAACTGCTCGGCGAGGGGTACCCCGTGGTCGGCCAGGATGGCCTCCACCTCCGCCCGGTCCTCGCCGGCCAGGTCGGTGAGGAGCACGTCCTAGCGGGAGGTCAGGCGTACCCCGGGCGAGAAGCGCTCCACGATCCGGCGCAGAGCGGCGCGCTGACGGCGGTCCCCGAAGTCGCCGATCCGACCGTTCTGGACGAAGATTCCCAGCCACCACCGCCCGGACTGGTCGCCAGAGGGGTCCTGGGGGTGCCAGCCCAGGTGGTCGTCGGCGTCATGCCACGCCACCGGCGACGCCGGGCGCAGTGCCCGCCCGAGGCGGCGCTCGACCTCGGCCCGGAAACGCTCGATGCCCCAGTCTTCGACCAGGTATTTGAGCCGGGCGTGCTGGCGGTCCTGCCGGTTCCCGTGGTCGCGTTGGGCCCCGCTCACCGCTTCGGCCACCTCGGCCAGCTCTGCGGGTGCGATGTCGGCGAGTGGCACGGTCAGGCTCGGATGGGTGGTGGGGTCGGCGTGAGCGGCCCCCATGCCGCCGCCGACCACCACGGTGTAGCCGACCAGCTCCGTGCCGTCGGCCCTGGGGATCAGACCCAGGTCGTGGCTGTAGACGTCGATGCAGTTGTCGCCCGGGGCGGCGAAGCCGATCTTGAACTTGCGGGGCAGGTAGGCGTCCCCGTAGAGCGGCTCGGACTCGGGTGGCGCTGCGCCCGCCGGGTCCTCGGCGTCGGTCGGGGCCGCCACCTTTTCCCCGTCGACCCACAGCTCGTAGTAGGCGCCGCTCTTGGGCTTGAACCGGGCGGCCAGGGTCCGGGCGGACGCTGGAGCTGCTCGCGGAGCGCACCGCTGTGCGGCGCCGGGCAACAGCTCACGTTGCGGACCACGTCGCCGCACGCCCCATGTGTGGTGACCAGGTTGCGGTTGAGGGTGCTGATCAGGGTGGCCAGGTTCTGCTTCTTGGCGAAGTGGAACTGGATGCCCTGGCGGGTGGTGACCCGCAGGGTGCCGTTGCCCACCGCCCCGGCCAGCTCGTCGAGGGCCAGGTACCGGTCCGCTGTCAGCACCCCGCCGGGGACACTGGCCCGGACCATGCAGATGTGGTCGAGGGGAAGCTTGGCCTGGGTGCGCTCGCGCCGGACGTCGCGGTTGTCTTGGGTGTAGACCCCGTGAAACTTGAGGAGCTGGGTGGCGTCGGCGCTAAAGCTGTCCGAATCCGAAGTCAGCTCCTCGGCGAGCCTCCCGCGTAAATGCCGGCTGGACCGCTTGATGTCCTCGACGGTGTCCTTGCTCGGCGACGGCGACGGTTGTTCGGGCACTCGGTCAGTCTAGACCGAAACCTGACTATCCAGATCAATTCCCTCAACTACTGTCGGAACGCCGTCCGGGCCCGGGTCGGGACGGCAGCGCCTCCGCGGGCGGGTCCGTCGCGGTCCTCGA